>CAMWQV010000196.1 GCA_947176425.1 uncultured Clostridia bacterium | reverse complement strand
GAACTCGCATCCCCAGCTTGGAAGGCTGGTGCCCTGGCCATTGTGCTACACCCGCATATACAAGATACTGTTCGTCCCGCCGCGTCAGCAAATCGTCAGCTTGGAAATAATACCATGAACAGAAGCATTTGTCAAGAGTATTTTTAAAATTTTTTTGCGTATGACGTTTGATAGAGAAGTCTTGTTTTTTGAAACAGCAGGCATTATAATAGATAGAAAAAAGAATCATTATAAAAGAAGGAGAACAATTTTGGAGAGATCAGTAATACCAGCCGCAGAGATACAGCGGCAGCGGGAAACAATGAGACGGCTGGCGGCGCGATTCAGCGGGGGGGAGCGTGCGCCGCTGGCGATGGTCGAGACCTACGGATGCCAGCAGAATGTGGCGGACAGCCAGCGCATTATGGGAATGCTGGCGGAGATGGGGTGCGGTTTTACGCAGGACCCTTTTATGGCGGATATCATTGTGATCAATACCTGCGCAATCCGTGAGAATGCGGAAAAAAAGGTCTTTGGTGTGATTGGGCAGCTGGTGCATGTCAAGGAGCGGGACCCGAATGCAGTCATTTGTCTTTGCGGATGTATGGCGCAGCAGGAGACAGTAGCGGAAAAAGTGCGGGTTTCTTACCGGCATGTAGACTTGGTTTTCGGGCCGCAGGCGCTGTGGAAATTTCCGGAACTGCTGTGGGATGTGCTGGAAAAACGCGGGCGAGTATTCTCGATTGAAAAAGAACGGGGGTCCATCGCGGAAGGACTGCCGGTAGTGCGGGAGAGCGGCGTCAAGGCATGGGTATCGATCATGTACGGCTGCAACAATTTCTGCTCCTATTGTATTGTCCCGTATGTGCGGGGGCGTGAGCGGAGCCGTGACCCGGCATTTATTTTAGAAGAAGTCCGCCAGCTGGTGGAGAGCGGCTATAAAGAAATTACGCTGCTGGGGCAGAATGTCAATTCCTACGGGAAAGACTTAGACAAGCCCATGGATTTTTCCGCACTTCTGTCAGAGATCGATAAAATTCCCGGAGAATATCTTGTCCGCTTCATGACCAGCCATCCCAAGGACGCAGGCGAGAAATTATTTGACACAATGGCCCGCTGTACGCATGTGGCAAAGCAGCTGCATCTGCCGGTACAGTCGGGAAACAGCCGCATCCTGCGGGCGATGAACCGGGGCTATACGCGGGAGCAGTATCTGGACAAAGTGCGGTATGCACGCAGCGTCATGCCGGATCTGGTCCTGACAAGCGATATCATCATCGGATTTCCCGGCGAGACGGAGGCGGAAGCAATGGACACGGTTTCCCTGATCGAAGAAGTCCGTTATGACGCGCTTTTTACTTTCATCTACTCCCCCCGTCCCGGCACGCCAGCGGCGTCCATGCCGGACCCGGCTTCACGGAAAGAAAAGCAGGTCTGGTTTGACCGCCTTCTGGACGCACAGAACCGTATATCCGCAGAACTTCACCGGATGTACACCGGCAAAACGGTCCGGGTTCTGGTGGACGCCGTGACAGAAGATCCCAAGTGGCCGCTTTCCAGCCGTACACATGGCGGGCGTCTGGTCCACCTGTCCGGCCCAAGCTCTCTGGTCGGACAATATGCTGATGTCCGGATTGTGGACAGCAATACCTGGGCGCTTTTTGGGGAAGCGGTCCAGTTGTGAACACGGCCAACAAAAGAAAAAGGAGATAAACGATGGCGGAAATAACGCCGATGATGCGGCAATATTTAGAGATAAAAGATCAGTATAAAGATTCTATCCTGTTTTTCCGGCTGGGAGATTTTTATGAGATGTTCAATGAGGACGCGAAGCTTGTCAGCCAGGAACTGGACCTGACCCTGACGACCCGCGACCGGAACAAGCCGGAGGGTCAGCAGACACCCATGTGCGGCGTGCCCTACCACTCCTGTGAAAGCTATATTGCACGTCTGATTGCAAAGGGCTATAAAGTCGCGATCTGCGAGCAGACGGAGGACCCCAGTCAGGCGAAAGGTCTGGTGAAGCGGGATATCATCCGCGTAATCACGCCCGGTACGGTAGACGCGTCAATGCTGGACAGCAGCCGCTCGAATTATATCTGTGCGGTCTTTATGGACACAGAGACAGCGGGGCTTTGCTTCTGCGACGCGACGACAGGACAGACGCATGTCACATCTTTCAGCGGTCCCGAACGTCTCAGCCATATTTTGAACGAGCTGGGACGGTTTTCCCCTGTGGAAGCGGTCCTTAACAATCAGGCATACCAGGAAAAGGCTTTGCTGAAGCTTCTGCGGGAAAAGTTTCATTGTCTGACGGAAAATTACAGTGAGGACCGTTTCCGTCTGGAGGACGCCGCGCAGCGGGTCAAAAATCAATACGGCGAAGAAGTCAGACTGCCTGTTCCGGCGGCGGTGCAGTGCTTAGGCGGACTGCTTTCGTACCTGTACGAGACGCAGAAAACGGACCTGAGCCATATCCGGGACCTGGAATACTACGAGGAAGGCCGCTTTATGGAGCTGGACCTGACCGCCCGCCGGAATCTGGAATTAACGTCTACCATGCGCAGCAACGAAAAACGGGGTTCTCTCCTGTGGGTGCTGGATAAGACAAAAACAGCTATGGGAGGCCGTCTGCTCCGGTCCTGGCTGGAACGCCCGCTGCTGAACGCGTCCGCAATCAACCGCCGTCTCAGCGCGGTGGACGCCCTGCTGAAAGATACAATCAACCGGGAAGAACTGGTCCTTGCACTGTCGGGAATCAACGATATGGAACGCCTCACCGGCAGAATCGACAGCGGCACGGCAGGCGGACGGGATATGGCATCTCTGCGGACTTCCCTGGGCAAGCTGCCGGAAGTGAAAGAACGGCTCCGTTTTTTTGCAGCCGGACGCCTGGGCGAATTATACCGTTCTCTGGATACGCTGGAGGATGTTTTTGGCCTGCTGTGCAGCGCCATTGTGGATGACCCGCCCTTTTCCATCCGCGAGGGAGGATTTATCCGTCCGGGGTACAATAAGGACGTAGACCGTTTTCATGATATTCTCAGCGGCGGAAAAAGCGTGATTGCCGAGGTGGAGAACCGTGAAAAAGAGAAAACCGGCATTAAAAGCCTGAAAGTAGGCTATAACAAAGTTTTCGGATATTATATTGAGGTCAGCAAGTCCTATTACAGTCAGGTCCCGGCGGAGTATATACGGAAGCAGACGCTGGCAAACTGTGAGAGATACATCACACAGGAGTTAAAAGAACTGGAAAACACGGTTCTCAGCGCCAGCGACCGCGTTGTCTCGCTGGAGTACGACCTGTTTATGCAGCTGCGGGAACAGGTGCGGGATGAAATGGTCCGGATTCAGTCGGCAGCCGCGGCAGTCGCGGAGCTGGATACATTGTGTTCTTTGGCCTGCGCGGCGGCGGCAAATAACTACTGCTGCCCCGTTGTAGACGAGAGCGGCGTGATCGAGATACACGACGGACGCCACCCTGTTGTGGAATGCGTTCTGAAAGACGCGCTTTTTGTCCCCAACGATACTTATATGGGAGAGCAGGAAAACCGCGCCGCGATCATCACCGGCCCCAATATGGCGGGGAAATCAACCTATATGCGTCAGGTCGCATTGATTACACTGATGGCGCAGATTGGTTCTTTTGTCCCCGCAAGAGCGGCGCATATCGGTATCGTAGACCGTATTTTTACCCGTATCGGCGCCAGTGACGATCTGAGCGCGGGGCAGTCCACATTTATGGTAGAGATGACCGAGGTGGCGGACATTTTGAAGCACGCTACGAGCCGGAGCCTGCTGATCCTGGACGAAATCGGCCGCGGAACAAGTACGTTTGATGGTATGAGTATCGCCCGTGCGGTTCTGGAACACTGCGCGGACCGAAAAAAGCTGGGCGCAAAAACGCTGTTTGCCACCCATTACCACGAACTGACCACATTGGAAGAAGAACTTCCCGGCGTCAGGAATTATAATATTGCAATCAAAAGCCGGGGCGACGAGATCATCTTCCTGCGAAAAATACTGCCCGGCGGCGCTGACCGCAGTTACGGCATTGAGGTGGCAAAACTGGCGGGACTTCCGGACGCTGTTGTACGGAAAGCGAAAGCGATTCTCAAAGAACTGGAGAATCAGAGCGGTCATACAACGCCCCTGCTGGCCGCGCCCCCGGCAGAGCAGGTATCATTGGACGCGCTTGGAGAGGCGGAAGTTATCGACCGCCTGCGCCGGACACAGCCGGAAGTCCTGACGCCGCTGGAGGCAATGAGCCTGCTGTACGAACTGAAACAGAAGCTGCAATAAGAAAGAGGGGAATCATATATGCCGAAAATTCAACAGTTATCCCCCCATATAGCGGACCTGATCGCGGCCGGCGAGGTCGTTGAACGCCCAGCCAGCGTTGTAAAAGAGCTGGCGGAGAACGCGATTGACGCGGGGGCTTCCGCTATAATCGTCGAGATACAGAACGGCGGGATGTCGCTGATCCGTGTGACGGACAACGGCTGCGGCATCGCTCCCGAGGAGCTTCCCACCGCGTTTCTCCGCCACGCGACCAGCAAACTCCGCAAGGCGGAGGATTTGGCGGCAATCGGTACGCTGGGATTCCGCGGAGAAGCTCTGGCGGCGATTTCCGCGGTGAGCCGTATGGATGTACTGTCCCGCCAGAAGGACGCGGACAACGGCGCGTCGCTGCATTTGGAGGGCGGCGTCCCGAATACGGCAGCGCCGGCAGGCTGTCCGGAGGGAACCACCTTTGTGGTACGCGACTTGTTTTATAATACGCCTGCAAGATTGAAATTCATGAAATCAGACAGCGCGGAAGCTTCCGCAGCGGGCGCGCTGCTGCAGCAGATTGCGCTGAGCCGTCCGGACGTGTCAATCCAATATATCCGGGACGGCAAAACGGAAATGCATACCCCCGGCGACGGCAAGCTGCTGTCTGCGGTCTACGCCGTGCGCGGACGGGATTTTGCCCACAGTCTGGCCGCAGTTGACGGCTGCGGAGAAAACGTCACAGTCCGCGGTTTTGTCACAAAGCCCCTGTTCTGCCGCGGCACACGGGCGATGCAGACGTTTTTCTGCTGCGGCAGGCTGATCCGTTCGCAGCTGCTGACATCCGCTTTGGAGGAGGCGTATGCCAACCGTCATATGAAGGGAAAATTTCCGGGCTGTGTGCTGCATATCGATCTCCCGTTACAGCAGGTAGACGTCAACGTACACCCGGCAAACGCCGTCGTAAAATGCGCGGCGGAACAGAAAGTATTTTCGG
>CAMWQV010000195.1 GCA_947176425.1 uncultured Clostridia bacterium | reverse complement strand
CTTTTTGCATTATGGATGGATGCTTTTAACCGATAGAACTGATTTCTGGGTATATAGTGATCTTCTTCTCCAGCCAGAAGCAATATATCCTGTGTAAGCAATTCTGTAACAGCTGCAAGGTTATGGAAGGCGAGGCTTTGAAAAAATTCATAGGGCGTTTTGGTTCCGGTAATATGCAGTCCTTGAGAGACAGCCCAATCTGCTAAAATGCTTTTTTTCCTGATTATGTCTACGAGTTTGTTTAGTACACCCTGCCAGTGATACTTGTACGAGAACCGAATCATGCTTCGGAGTGGTTCTGAAAAAATATTTGTCATAACTTCCAGTCCGTTGTCTATCACATCATAAGCAGCCGCTGCAGTAATTCTCTTGTCATAAGCTGCGCTTCGTAAGGCGAAATAGCCACCCCATGAAATACCAACCATAGCACATTGCAGCGTGCCAAGGTAATCCAAAACGGCAGAGGTTGCTTTTTCAAAGTCATAGCTGAAATACAAATTCTCCTGGATCGATTTACCTTGTCCTGGTCCTTCAAAAAGAATAATCTCATATCCGTGTTTCACAAATTCATAAACTTGAAGTACAAATTCCTCAATGAACGAGTCATAACCGCCACATACAAGAACAGTTCCAACAGCGTTTGAAGGTGAGAACTTTAAGCAGTGAAGGTTTTTTCCCTTAAATGGAATACGGTGCTTTTCATATTGCAAATGCAATTCAAAATCAAAAGCTTTATAAAAATTTTCAACACATTTCTGGTAAATAACACCCTTTTCGGGTATGTCGGACTTTAAGAAAAATTCCGCCATGCGATAATAGTAAGCCGCATACAGATAATGTCTTTCATATTCATTCTTTACCGCAATTTTTTGCCATGCAGTATACCACTCATCAAACGTCCTGACCTGGGCAATATTGTTTATGACTTCTTCTCTGCTGCAAGCCAGATTTCCATAGGTTAAAATCCTGTTGATTTGAAAATTGAATTGAGGGATAGAATTTATTATTTCATAACTCATAAATATCATTCAATCTGTTAAACAACTTAACAGAAATTGCAAAATAAAACAGTAATGATGGCACAGCTAATTTTCAAAAAACTGCGCCCAAATCGCTTGAACGTCAAGAGTAAGACCAGATAGACCAAACTGGTGAAGTCTTTTTTCCTACTTGCAATAAGAGTTTAAAATAGGTATAATAAGCATATACTATTTTTCCTCAGATTGCAAGGGGTTGTTAAAAGAATTTCTGTGCGGGTTTGCAGGGAGGTCAGCAGCTAAACAATACCATAATTCGGCAAATAATGCAAGTGGCCTAAATTAGTAGAATCGCAGAAAGGAGATTTCTATGATCATAAAAAATGGTAAAATATTCAGGTGTCGGACCTTCACAGATGGAGATATCAGTTTTGGCAAAACCATCACAGATATTGGCATAATCGACAGTCCCGGCGATTATGACGCATCCGGCTGTTATGTGATTCCCGGCCTGGTGGATATCCATACCCACGGTGCGGTAGGCGAGGACTTTTCCGACGGAAAGCCTGCCGCGCTCCGGCCCCTTTCTGATTACTACGCGGCACACGGCGTCACCAGTTATCTTGCCACAACTATGACGCTGAAAGAGAAAACGCTGATGCCTGCTATGCACGCAATTCGGGATTTCCGATATACCGGCGGCGCGAAATGTGCGGGAATTCATCTGGAAGGACCGTTTCTCAGCTATGCCAAACGGGGGGCTCAGGCAGCGGAGAATCTGCATAAACCGGATGTATCACTATTCCAAAGGCTGAATGAGGCATCCGGCGGACAGGTTCGGTTAGTAACGGTGGCGTGCGAGGAAGAAGGTGCGCCGGACTTTATCCGCAAAGTCTCAAAAATCTGTACTGTCTCATTAGGCCATACAACGGCGGATTATGATACGGCAATGGCAGGCTTTGCGGCGGGCGCGACCCACGCGACGCATTTATATAATGGAATGCCCTCTTTTCTGCACCGCGCTCCCGGGGTAATCGGCGCGGCATTTGACAGCGGTGCCAGCGTAGAGTTGATTTGTGACGGCCTGCACATCCATCCGTCCGTAATCCGCGCCACTTACCAGCTTTTTGGGGACAAACTCAATCTGATCTCAGATTCGCTGCGCTGTGCCGGGATGCCTGACGGGGAATATGAATTAGGCGGCCAGCCGATTGTGGTAAAAGACCGCAAAGCGACCCTGCTGGATGGTACGCTGGCAGGCAGTTCAATCTCCCTGCTGGATGCCGTCCGCAATGTGACCGCATTCGGCCTGCCGTTGGAAGCGGCGGTCTATGCTGTCTCCACCGCGCCTGCGGAGGCGGTCGGACTGCATGATATTGGTGCGCTGGAGGCCGGACGGGCTGCGGATATCGTAGTTCTGGATGCTGGACTTGCGCTGCGGGCGGTGTTTGTAAACGGTACGCGGGTTGTTTGATCATTTTTGATCGTGTTCGCGAGAGACGGTCAAAAACGCCGCTCGTTGTCTTTTCTCACAAAAATACAGATGGATTTTTGTGAGAATTGACGATTGTATCCCAAAGAAACTTTCAAATTTATACAACATGGACGTTGAAAAAAGTGCGGGAAACTGCTAGAATATAACCAGTTTAGGAGAGAAACCTAGACTGTTGTATCGTTTTTCCTCAATCTTCTCCATCAAGAACGACCCCTCGTCTTTCCTCAAAGGCGGGGGGTTGTTCTATGTGTGGATAACAGCATTTTTTGCATGGTTTTTAACAGGTCCTGTGGTTTACAAGGGGGAAATTTTCCGATATACTGACCGTAAAAGAAGGAGGGGGATTCTGATGCGTTTTACCAAGATGAACGGTGCAGGCAATGATTTTATTATTCTGGACAATATGGACCGGCATATCCCAGCGGACCGGTTCCCGGAGATCGCACGGGTTTTATGCAGGCGGCGGCTGTCTGTCGGTGCGGATGGACTGATGGCAGTCGAACCAGCTGTGCAGGGTGGTGATTTCCGAATGTTGTTTTATAACGCTGACGGCTCTCAGGGCGAGATGTGCGGCAACGGCGCCCGCTGTATCTGCCGCTATGGTTTTGAGCATGGCCTCGCGGGAGAAACGCAGATAGTGGAATCGCCTTCCGGACCGGTCCAAGGTCATAGGATTGACAAACGGAATTACCGCATCCGCCTCACAGACCCCACCGTGACGCGGCTGTCATGTCCTGTAGACGCCTGCGGTCAAACGTGGTCCTGTGCCTATGTGGAGCTGGGAGACCCTGGCCTTCCCCACTGTGCGGTGTTTTATCCCGGTTTGGCTGACTGTACAGCCGGGCAGCTGCGCGAACTGGGCTGTGCGCTTCGCTGGAACCAGGCGTTTCCAAAGGGCGCGAATGTGAATTTTTACGATATTATACAACCAGACCATATCCGTCTGCTGACCTACGAACGGGGCGTTGAAGATTTTACGTATGCCTGCGGGACCGGGACCGGCTCCACGGTATTGGCGCTGACGCTGCTGGGAAAAGTGAGCGGGCAAAATGTGGCGGTGACTTCTCCCGGCGGCACGCTGTATGTGACGGTCGAGTACGCAGGCAATCAAACGAATCTTTGGCTTACTGGTCCTACAAATCTGGTCTGTGAGGGAGAAGCTTTAGACGATGATCTGCTGGAAAGTAAGGAGAAAAAACATGGATGCTATGGAAAAATTTGAACGGGAAATTGCGCCGTTTACTTGGTGCGGGTACGAAAAAACGGCGTCTGTCTGCTTAGATGCAGGGAGACCGTTTTTGCAGGAAATATTTGCGGAGCAGGGCTGGGAAGGCAGCGGCTATGACTGGGAAAGTCTGGCAAGGGTATTTTTGGAGGAACGATGCCCGGACCTGATTGAAAAAGTCCATTTTGATCCGGAAGCGGATATGTTCTGCGCCTATTCGGACGATATGGAAGCGATGCGGTTTTTTATCCGTTCCTTCCGGCAGATATGTGAAGACAGAGTGTGTGCTGCGGACCTGCTGAGCCGTGCGGTCCCGGATTAAAAAATGGTCCCGGTTTATCCGCCGGGACCGTTTTTTGCGCTTAATTCAGAAAATCGCCTACAGGACTGGCATTATACTGTTTTTTGATCTCCAGGATGACGGTTCCGTCTGACTGGACCTCTTCCCGCAGGATACGGTACTGTGTCCGGATATTATCCAGCCGCGCCTTGTACTGGTTCACTTCCTCCTGCACCGCCTCCGCCGCGTACTGGGGACTGACGCCTTCTTTCGGGGAGAATTGCAGTATCTGCTGCAAACAGGCCGCCTTTACACGTTTCATCTGATACGAAGCCTCCTTGTTGAAGTTAGGCATATTATACCATTTTTTGACCCTTCTGTGCAAATATAAAATCTTATGCAGAGAAAAAGTTTGTTGATTTGGCGCATACGGACGCCCCTTGTTTCTGTGCAAAATGACCAGGTTCAGCTGCCGTTTGTGCAATTTTTTGGTGCAGAGGGCCTTTCAGCTTTCATTCTTTGGTACAGTTGGCCGCATTTTATCCTGCAAAGGCGCGGACGAGGTGAAGGACATTTTTCAAAATCCTGCAAAATAATCGGTTTGACGGATTAATTTTCGTCAACCATACGAAAATAAAAAATATTGCAAATTTCCTGTTCACAAATTTTTTAGGCTGTGATAAACTCAGCTTAACCGGAAAGTGCATGACAGGGCGGACCCTGTCATCTGCGACCAAAAAGGGAGGACGTAAAATTATGGTAGAAGTAATGAAAAAAGGCGCGTACCTGGTGAACGGCGAAATCGTCTGGGCGGACGCGGCGCAGGGACAGGAAGCCCCTGAAACCGCACGGGAAAAAACGATTGCCTATTCTATCCTGCGCGCCCACGACAAGAGCGCGGACCCGAAAAAAATGCGCATCAAATTCGATGCCCTGATCTCCCATGACATTACCTTTGTCGGCATCATCCAGACCGCGAAAGCCAGCGGCCTGAAGCAGTTCCCCATCCCCTATGCCATGACCAACTGCCACAACAGCCTCTGCGCGGTGGGCGGCACCATCAATGAGGATGACCACGCGTTCGGCCTCTCGGCGGCGAAGAAATACGGCGGCATTTATGTTCCCGCGAATCAGGCGGTAATCCACCAGTACGCCCGGGAACGCCTGGCGGGGTGCGGCAAAATGATTCTGGGTTCCGATTCCCATACCCGTTACGGCGCGTATGGCTGTATGGGCGTCGGCGAGGGCGGCGGCGAGCTGGTCAAACAGCTGCTGGAGAACAC
>CAMWQV010000194.1 GCA_947176425.1 uncultured Clostridia bacterium | reverse complement strand
AATCTTTAAAGATATGGAGAGCTTTGCTAGTTATGCATTCAACAAGGCACACGCGGTCTGTTACGCGGTCGTTGCCTATCAGACAGCATGGTTCAAATATCACCATCCCCAGGAGTATATGGCCGCGCTGCTGACCTCAGTGCTGGACTACACGGAGAAAATTTCCGGCTATATCAGCGAGTGCAGGGACATGGGAATCAATCTGCTGCCGCCTGACATCAACCATTCCCAGGACTGTTTTACCGTAGAAAACGACGGAATCCGGTTCGGGTTAGTGGCAATCAAGGGCATCGGCAGGGGATTTATCCAGAATGCCGTCCGGGAGCGCACGGAAAATGGCCCGTTTACAGGATTGCAGGATTTTTGTGAGCGGATGTACCGGTTCGACATCAACAAGCGCGCCGTTGAAAATTTAATCCGTGCCGGGGCGTTCGACAGCTTTGGCGTCTACAGGAGCCGTATGGCCGCGGTCAGCGACAAGCTGCTGGATTCTATCGGGGATTCGCGGCGGCAGAATGTTGACGGACAGATAGACTTTTTCGGCATATCGCAGACCTCGACTGTCCAGCGGAGCACAGTGGCATATCCCGAAATTCCGGAGTACGCGCTGCATGAAAAAATGCGGCAGGAACGTGAAGTTACAGGTATGTATTTGTCGGGCCATCCGATGAACGCATACCGGGAGGCGGCTGCTAAAGCGGGAGCGGTACACATCGGCGCGATTCACAGCGATTTTGCACAGGACGGCGGACCGGTCAATTTTCAAGATGAACAGTTAATTTCTATCGCCGGAATCGTGACCGCTTACCGCACCCGCACGACGAAAAATAATTCTATGATGGCATATGCTATGGTGGAGGACGACACGGCGTCAATCGAGCTGATCTGTTTCAGCCGGACGCTGGAACGTTTTGGACGCCAGCTCAATGTGGGCAATGCGGTCTTAGTTCGCGGAAGGCTGAGCGTGCGGGACGAAAAACCGCCGCAAGTGATCTGCGATGAAATATACCAGCTGCGCGGCAGCAGCGTGGAAAAGCCGGAACAGCCGCAGGAGGTCCATGTCCCGGTGGTCGAGGGAAAAATGCTGTGGCTGCGCCTGAAAAGCAGGGAGCATCCCGCATGGGATCATGTAAACCGGGTCATCAGTATGTTCCCCGGTACGACGCCGGTCCGTCTGGTATTTATGGACACCGGAAAACGGATGGCCAGCAGCTGCCTGCTGGGGAAATCGCTGGTAGAAGAAATGGCCGCTGTGCTGGGAGAGGAAAACGTGGTGGTGCAGTAAACGCTTTAAAACAGCGGTCCCGGCAGCAAAACGCCGGAAACCGCTGTTTTCATCTATTTTCCTGATAAATACCTGTCAGCCGCAAGCAGAACATCCTCATCTGAGGCGAACGTAATCAAAGAACAGGCTTCCTGGAACGAAAACCATCCGATTTCCGCAATTTCTTCGACCTGCGCCTGCTCCTGTCCGCCCGAAGGTCTGGCGGTAAAAAACACCACATCTTTTACAACGCCCGGCTTTGGGTAATAGGTCACGGTCTGCCGGAAGCCTGTGTCGATTTTCGTCTCCAGACCGGTTTCCTCCAGAATTTCCCGCCGTGCAGTGTCAATCTCTTTTTCTCCCGCTTCCACATGCCCTTTCGGAAAACTCCAATGTCCGCCATTGTGCCGGGCAAGCAGATACTGCCGCTGTCCCTTTTCCTCCCGCCACACGACCGCGCCGCAGGATTTTTCCTCCTCAGCCTTCACAAACGCGCCGCCGCTGCCCCAAGTCCACTGTCCGCCGTGTGCGCCCAGCTCAAAATGATACTTGGCAATCCCCAGGTCCACCATGGAAAACTCATGCTGTCCGGTGATATTGGCCTGTACTGTGCCGTCCCCTTTCCAAACGAACTGATATGCCTGCCGGTTCCGTGCGGAGGGGGCGCGCTGTACCGACGCGATGCCGGACATGAACCAGCTCGGCGCGCCGCTGTAATTCCGCGCCAGTTCCGCGGACGGTCTGGTCTTTCGCTTCGACGCCATTGCAACCAGTTTATCCCGTCCGCTGCGTTCCTCGGGACGCCCCAGAGCCGCCACGCAGACCAGGGATTCTCCCGGTTCCAAATGCCGCAGACAGCCGGATTTGTCGTAAGTACCGCCGATCCAGCATGTCCCCAGTCCCATCGCCGCCGCGGTCAGGACCAGTTCTTCCCCATAATAACCGCATTTTTCTTCTAAATGGGGGTCGCTGCTGGAACCGGCGAACACAAAGTAATTGCGCACGCCTTTGAAAATACCGTAGCTTTTCAGCAGGGTAAAGGGTTCGGGCCGCTCGCATACCAGCCGGATATGCAGGCCGGAACGTTCATTGCACATCCTGACCGCCTTGCCCAGTTCCTCCCTTTGCAGAGGCGTGAGCGGGTCGGGACGGTAGCGGCGCACAGAAGTCCGCGTCAAAACAACATCTGCCAGAGTCATAACTATACCTCCTGTTCCCCATATTCTCCTGTCTCTATTTTCTTCCACACAGGCCCCGTTGTCAAGAAAAATTTTATCAATTCATCAAATTTTTCCTAGCGGACCGTCCTATATCGGTGAACTTGCCCAAAAAATGATGCCCAAACCTCTCCCACTGCTTTTGTTAATTATGACGAAATTGTGAACGGACGCAAAAAAGCCTTGCATCTGCGGAGGAAGTATGCTAGAATAAAACCCAAATTACATACCGGACGAAATTCTGGAGAAATCCGCATGATACGGATGCCGAAGGTGTAAGCGGCTGATTCCCGTGATCTCTCAGGCAAAAGGACAGAACATCATAGACATTTTTCCCCGCTGTGCCAATAGCTTGGAAAGCCGGTCATGTCACATCTGTTTTTTCGGAGAGGCGTCTGCCCTCCGATTTTTCGTTTTCTGGTGTGTAATTGTAATTTTTGAAAGGAGAGGAAACGTATGGTAGAAACTATTACCAACATAAACGGTTTTATCAATGGAATCGTTTGGGGCGTACCGGCCCTGATCCTGCTGATGGGTGCGGGCATTATCCTCACGATTGGTTTGAAGGGCTTCCAGTTTAGGAAGTTCGGCTATGCCATGAAAAACACTATCGGCAAAATGTTCCAAAAACAGGAGGCCAAAGAGGGAGAAGTTACACCGTTCCAGGCTCTGACCACCGCGCTGGCAGCTACCGTCGGCACCGGCAACATCGCGGGTATCACCACCGCTGTTACACTGGGCGGCGCAGGCTCTATCTTCTGGCTGTGGGTCTCCGCCCTGCTGGGTATGGCCACAAAATACTCGGAAGTCCTGCTCTCGGTAAAGTTCCGTGAGAAGAACGCTAAACAGGACTGGGTCGGCGGTCCCATGTACTACATCAAAAACGGTTTAGGGAAGAACTGGAAATGGCTGGGCGGCATCTTCTGCGTCTTCGGCGGCCTCGCTTCCTTCGGCATCGGCAATGCGGTGCAGGTCGGCAATATCACCGACTCTATCAATACCGCAATCCAAGCCTTTGTCCCCGCCGCCGCGGAACAGCGCTCCATGATCAATCTCGTGCTTGCCATTATCCTCATGATTATCGTCGGCATCGTCCTCATCGGCGGCATCAAACGCATTGGCGCCGTTACGGAGAAACTGGTCCCCATCATGTCTGTTATTTACATCGTTGCTTGCCTGGCTGTCGTGGTCTGCAATATCGGAAAATTGCCCCATGTTTTCGCAATGATTTTCCAGGGCGCGTTTAATCCCCAGGCTGTCACCGGCGGCGCTGCCGGTATCGGTATGAAGCTCTGCATTACTTGGGGCGTCAAGCGCGGCGTATTCTCCAATGAAGCCGGTCTTGGTTCCGCGCCTATCGCACACGCTGCCTCCTCTGAAAGCAACCCGGTCCGTCAGGGACTGTACGGTATCTTTGAAGTCTTCATGGACACCATCGTGATCTGCACTCTGTCCGGTCTGACCATCCTGCTTGCTCTGGATGACGCTACCCTGAACTACGGCACACAGGGCACCACCGCTCTGAACGCCCAGGCGTTAGGTACTGTACTGGGTCCCCAGGTAGGTGCGCTGATTATCGCCATTGGCTTGAGCCTGTTTGCATTGTCTACCGTTCTGAGCTGGGGTCTGTATGGCTGCCGCTGCTGGGAGTTCATCTTGGGCGAAAAGGCAATCAAACCCTATCAGGTCATCTATACAGCTGTTATCCTTATCAGCGCGACCATGGACCTGGGCCTTGCCTGGGACATCGCCGACACGCTGAACGGTCTGATGGCGATTCCGAATCTGATCGGTGTTCTGCTTCTGTGTCCTGTGGTCTTCAGACTGACGAAAGAGTACTTTGCAGGCGGCAAGACGGCAAAAGCGAAAAGATAAATTAAAGCATAAAAACAACCGATGCTGTTTCCGAACGGCATCGGTTATTTTCTGTTCTCAAAAACAAATCAGGCTGAAAAACGCCGTCACGCCGGGACCGCAGTCATATTCCATCCCGCAGCCGCGAGCCATTTCCTCCACAAAAATGCAGTACGCAGACATACACGAGGCGCACCGGTCCGGAAAACGGCAGGGTTTTCCTTCCGCAGCGGTGCAGGGACTGCACAGGTCACATCCGCTTGCCCCGACCATCAAGCACGGGCTTTCCGCCTGCGCAATTAAGCGGCGCGTCATCTGATTATGCTGTTCTTTTGCGGGCTTGATCTGGGCGGAGTCCAAGGGATCGTCAATATCCCACATCGTTTGCAGCACCAGCGCACGGGGCCATTGCAGCAGCTTCTCCCGCATCTCCTCCACTGTACCGCACAGCGGCGGGCAGGCGTGATTTGCGTTGTATTTTCCGCAGGTGTTTTCCTCACAGAGTATGCGGAACGCAGGAATAAAAGTAATGCTTTTCGTATCAATCAGGGCGGCGTTTGCAAAGCCCTCCGTCAAAGCGGCTGCCAGCAGTTTCTTTTCGTCCATCAGTTCATAATTTCAAGGTCGCTGTACTTTTTCCAGCGGCGCACAAACACCAAAATACCCAGTACCAACAGTCCCGCGCCTACTGCGCATAAGACCCGCACCGCCGTAAAGCTGCGGGGTTCCACCATCAAATACGGCTTCATAGCCGATAAGTCATGGTCACTGTAATCATAGTAATCCCGCAGATCGTCCTCAAACATGGAAATCAAATCCGCCTCCATTTCGGATACGCGGCCTTCAATTTCCAAAACCGCCGTTGGTTCCGCGCCGCCGGAGAGATACCCATAGGTCTGGTCTACCAAGTCGCTTGCCGCGTCCGCGTTGCTGGGAC
>CAMWQV010000193.1 GCA_947176425.1 uncultured Clostridia bacterium | reverse complement strand
GACTCCACCATAGAACTCATAGCAATCGCAATAACGGAATAATCCTTATTGTTCTTATAGAAGTAGTTGAGGAAATCCTCAATAATCGTAGCCATAGCCTGACTGTCCACGTCCGTCGTAGCCTGGACCATCACAGAAGCGTAGCCTTCCCCGGCACCGGCAATATGCTTGGCGGTGCTGACGGGAAGATAAGCGGCGGTACTGATATCTTTTTCCGACACCATCGCATAGCCCATCGCGGATTCTTCGTACTCATACACGCCTACAATACGGAAAATCAGAACTTCACCGTTCCGGTCAATTTTGATCTCGCTGTTCAGAGCGGCGCTGATGTCGCCGGAAAACATATTATTTACCAGTTTGTCGCTGACCACGCACACGCTGCGCTGTCCGTCGATATCCTTCTGCTGAATCCAGCGTCCGCCTAACATGTCCAGGTTTTGGACGCTGTGATATTCCTCGTTCACGCCGGACAGACTGACGTTGGCATAGAGCCGTCCGTCTTTTGCCTGACCGCTGCCTGCGGATTCCCCGATAGCGATTCCGGCAATATAATCCCCGTACCGCTCCCGCAGGGCGTCCAGCATGTCGTCGGTGAGAAGGTCGTCTTCTTCCGGGTTAATCATGCCCATCATGCTTGCCATGCCGCCGGTATCGTCGTCTCTCGCCCGCAGGGTCACGCCGATATTGCTTGCCCCCAGGCCGCTCATGGAACCGGTGATAGAGCCGGTCAGACCGTTGCCCACCGTCAAAATGCCGATAACTGCACCGATTCCAATGATAATGCCCAGCATCGTCAGGATCGACCGCATTTTATTTGCCCGCAGGCCCTCCAATGCTAAACGGATACTCTCACTAAGACCCATAGCGCACCTCCTCTCCGGTATCGCCCACATACAGCCTGCCGTCCCGCATCGTTACATAGCGGTCCGTTTCCTCGGCCAGTTCCTGGTTGTGGGTTATTAGGACGATTGTTTTGCCCTGCTCCCGGTTGAGCTGGTGAAAAAGGTCCATAACCATTCTGCCGGTCTTGCTGTCCAGCGCGCCGGTGGGTTCGTCGGCAAGGATAATCGCGGGATCATTTGCCATAGCCCTGGCGATTGCTACGCGCTGTTTCTGACCGCCGGACAGTTCATTAGGCTGATGGTTCCGGCGGTCGCCCATACCAACCATTTCCAGCAGTTCTTTCGCCCGCGCAGTGCGTTTCCCTCCGGGAACTCCGGCGTACATCATAGGCAGCTCCACATTTTTCAGGGCATTGGTGCGGGAAATCAGGTTGAAGTTCTGAAAGACGAACCCGATCTTTTTGTTCCGGATTGCGGACAGTTCATTGTCCCTCGCCCGGCTGACCACTGTGCCATCCAAAGTATACGCGCCCTCTGTGGGACGGTCCAACACGCCGATTACGTTCATAAGGGTACTTTTTCCGGACCCGGACGGCCCGACAATCGAGAGAAATTCCCCTTCCTGAACGTCCAGATCGATTCCGTGCAAAATTTCCAGCTCATTGGGCTGGCCGATATAAAACCGCTTGTAAATGCCCCGCATACGGATAATAGGGGCGGCGTCCTGAACCATTTAGAAGCCTCCCATCATGATCGGATTGGTACTGCGCAGGCCCGCGCCCAGCTCCAGCGCCTGTCCGGCATAGGGCGCGTAGACCGACGGTTCGCTGACAATCCGCATTCCTTCTTTGAGGTCCTTTCCCTCTATGGCGATGTCCAGATCGCTTTCCATCCCTGTTGTGACCGGATACTCTGTCAGCAGGTATTTGCCCTCTTCCTGCTCCACGGCAGCCAATACGCAGTTTGTGCCTTCCGCGTTCTGATAGACCGCCTCATAAGGAACGGACATGACGTTTTTCGCTTCGTCCACCACGAAATTCAGCCGCACACTCATACCGATTCGCAGGCCGGAGTCTCGGGAGAGGACATTGACATCTGTTGCAAAGGAAACGTCGCCGCCGCTGGTATTGGTGGTTCCGGCAGCGGTTTTGTCGGCGGTAGGGGCAATCGACGCGATTTCACCGTCAAAGACCGCGTCGCCGGTAGAATCGGATTTAATGGTAACACGCATACCGGTTTTTACAGTCCCCACGTCGTAGTCTTTTACGGCGGTAGAGATGACCAGATTGTCAACATCCTCAATCACAAACAGCAGCCCGGCGCCGGAGGACCCGACTTCGGCATACACCGCCGTGACCGTACCGGAAACGGGGGCGGTAATATTGGTATCTGCCAAATCCGCCCGCAGCTGGCGGAGACTGACATCGCTGACCGCCTTATTTGACCCGGCATAAGCGCTGTTGAGGTTGTCGCGGTACGACTGGAGCTGGTTTTGTGCGGAGACTTTCGCGGCCTCCAGATTGGTCTGGGCGGTTTGATAGGCTTTGTAAGCGGTCTCCACGGCGTCGGCGTAATCGACCAGCGCCTGATCGACGGTAGTAGCGGTGGCGTTGTACTGCGTAATCGCGGCGGCGTAGGATTCTTCAGAAGTGCGGACGTTGCGTTCCGCGGCTGTTACCTGCTGCTGGCAGTTGTCGCGGGCATATTCGGCCTGCTTCAAGGCGTTTTCATAGCTTTTCACGGCAGATTCCAGCTGGGCGGATTTTGAAGTCAGCGTCGCGACTTCCTGGGTGAGCTTTGAGACTTCCTGCGTTAATTCCGCCTGATCCATGGAGTACTCGCTCTGGGAGACGGACAGGTCCGCCAGTTCCCGCTGTAGCGACGTAATCCGTTCCGACAGATACGCCAGTTCTTCGGGGTCCGCGGCGGTGCCTGCCTGGCTTTGCAGCACGCTGAGTTCCGATTGCAGCTGGGTGATATCAGATGTATAGCCTTTTCCCAGGCTGTCCAGACGGCGTTCGGCACGGTCCAGATCGTCCTCCGCGTCGTCCAGATCATTTTTCGCCTCGTCCCAATCGTTTTCGGCATCAATCAGGTCGGCGCGGGTATCATTAATATCGTTTTCGGCTTTGGTCAGGGCGTCCAGCGCGTTATTATATGTATCCCGTGCGCCTTCCAGGGCGGCGCGGGCATTGCGGAGGGCGGCGTCCTGATTGAGCAGCGTGGCGTTTTCTCCGGTATCCAGCCCCTCTTTGTAGCGGTCGTAGGCGGTCACGGCGTTGGTATAGCTGGTATAGGCGTTGGTGACGGCGCTCTCCGCGCTGAGTATGCCGCTGTTCAGACCGCTGTCCAAGGTGGCTTTGAACTGCTCGTAGCTGTCCCTGGCGGACGCGATTTGGGCCGCGCTGTTGCCGCTGGAGACGTTGAGGCTGGCTTCCTGCGCGTCGATCTGGTCTTGGATATTCTGACTGTCGAGTTTCGCGAGGAGTTGTCCTTCTTCCACGTAGTCGCCCACTTCCACAGGGACTTCCTCAACGGTATATGCGACGGTAGAATAGACCATCATACTGCTTGCGCTCTCGACGGTTCCGGTTGCGCTGATGAGGTTCTGGAGGTCGCTGCGGGACAAAACCGTCGTATCAGACAGGGAAATCGTAGCAGTCTGCTTGGACTTTCCCATACCGCGGAACAGAAGCACAGCCGCCAGAAGTACAGCGGCGGCAATAATGATTGGACGTTTTTTTATGGGCCGCCGGACCGGTTTTGAATCGGACGATTCCTCAAAAGGGCTGGCGGTTTTCTTTTTCAGCAGGTTGACAGGCATGGGGGCAGGACTCCTTTCTGCGGTCGATGGATTTGATTTTGAAATAGTACGTGTGCTAACTATACGCCGTGCTTCAGCATTCGTCAAGGCGGTTTTTTTACGGTACTGTAAACTTTCCGTAAACAGGCGCTTCTTGTACTATCCACTTAATACAATAATACAATATACGCCGTTTGTCAATACCTGAAATACTTCCGCTGCATAGGCATCATACCCCTTCCAGCAGGTGGAATGTCAAGAGAAAATTCAAAATTTTTGTCACCTGCGGTTGTTTTGGAAATATACTTTTCAAAAGCGCCGGCGATGTTTAGTCAAAATTCATAGTTTTTCTCAAGAATGTCCATATGAAACGCTGAAATTCTTGTAATATACAAAAAGCGATTGACAAGCGGCGGGAGGTTTTGTAAAATAAAGCTATAGAAGTTGGCAGCTTCGGAAACAGCTGCAAGTATTATCATGAAGGAGTTTGATTTATGCTCTACATCGGTATAGACCTGGGTACATCCGCTGTAAAACTGCTGCTGATGGACAGTAACGGCGGAATCCAAAAGATCGTATCCCGTGAGTATCCGCTGTCGTTTCCACGTCCCGGCTGGTCGGAACAGGCCCCGGAGGACTGGCTGCGGGAAACGGTCGCGGGCATACAGGAGCTGACTGCGGACTGTGATAAATCGCAGGTGGCGGGAATTGGCTGCGGCGGCCAGATGCACGGCTTAGTCGCGCTGGACCGGGAAGATAAAGTCCTCCGTCCGGCGATTCTCTGGAACGATGGCCGCACAACGGAAGAAACGGATTATCTGAACCAGACCATCGGACGGGAAACGCTGTCCAAACGCACCGCCAATATTGCATTTGCTGGCTTCACCGCGCCGAAACTGCTTTGGATGCGCAAGAATGAACCGGAACTGTTCGCGCAGATTGACAAGATCATGCTGCCCAAAGATTACATTAACTATATGCTTACCGGAGTCCACTGCACCGACGTTTCCGACGCCTCCGGAATGCTGCTGCTGGATGTGGAGCATAAGTGCTGGAGCAAAGAGATGCTGGAGGTATGTGGCCTGCGTGAAGAACAGATGGCGCGTATCTTTGAGAGCTATGAGGTTGTGGGGACCCTGCGTCCGGAGATGGCGCAGAAACTGGGTCTCTCCACAAATGTAGAAGTGTGCGCCGGAGCGGGCGACAACGCGGCGGCGGCAGTCGGTACAGGTACGGTCGGAGAGGGCCAGTGCAATATTTCCCTGGGTACGTCCGGAACGATCTTTATTTCCAGCCGGAATTTCAGCGTGGACCCGAACAACGCCCTCCACGCTTTTGCCCATGCGGACGGACAGTATCATTTAATGGGCTGTATGCTTTCGGCAGCGTCCTGCAACAAGTGGTGGCTGGAAGATATCCTGGGTACTAAAGATTACGCCGGTTCTCAGGCGGATATTACGGACGAAAAGCTGGGGCGGAACCTGGTATATTTCCTGCCCTATCTGATGGGCGAGCGTTCCCCCCTCAACGACCCGGCGGCACGGGGGACGCTGATCGGCCTGTCCATGGACAGCAGCCGTTCCGATATCACGCAGGCGGTATTGGAAGGGGTAGCGTTCGGCATTCGGGATTCTCTGGAAGTGGCCCGCTCCCTGGGACTGAACTTCTC
>CAMWQV010000192.1 GCA_947176425.1 uncultured Clostridia bacterium | reverse complement strand
CTGTTGGAGGAGATCGACCGTCAGGCCGCCAGGCTGGGACTGGCACAGGAAATCCTGCTGGAAGTGAATATCGGAGGAGAGGCCAGCAAAAGCGGCTTTTCTCCGGAAAATCTGTATGAGGCGGCGGAAAAAGCCCGTCAGTATGCCCATGTACGGGTCCGCGGACTGATGACAATACCGCCTGTCCAGCAGGCGCCGAATGGGAATTTGCCGTTTTTTGCAAAAGTATCAAAGTTTTATGTTGACATAGACAGAAATTTATACGATAATACTTTTGTATATTTGTCTATGGGTATGAGCGATGATTTTGAGGATGCGATCACCGCCGGCGCGACTATGATCCGTGTCGGCTCCGCCATCTTCGGACAGCGGCACTACCAATAATATTTGGAGGTCCCAGTATATGAGTTTGTTTGATAATCTCAGGAAAATGATCAATCCGATCAGTGACGAAGATGGCGAATACGACGAAATATTTGAGGAACAGGAATCCCCGTTTCTGGACGAACGCCCCCGCTATGACCGCAGCGCGGTTGACAGCCGCCGCGGAAAGGTCGTTAATATCCATGCCACGACACAGCTGAAAGTCGTGCTGGTCAAGCCGGAACGCTTTGAGAACGCCAGCGAAATCGCGGACCATCTCAAGGAAAAACGTACCGTGGTCGTGAACCTGGAGTCCACACACAAGGACATCGCCCGCCGCCTGATCGATTTTTTATCCGGCGTGGCGTATGCGGGGGAGGGCAAAATCAAAAAAGTTGCCGCCAATACATATATCATCACCCCCTACTCGGTGGATATCCAGGGCGACCTGATCGACGAGCTGGAGAACAACGGATTATATTTTTGAGATAGGCTGACCAATAAAAAGCGCGGACCGTCTCTGCGGTGAGGCGGACCGCTGGATACGCCGGACAGGGAGGATACAGAGTATGTTGACACCGCAGGAGGTAGCGAACTGCACCTTTGCCAAAGCAGCGATCGGCGGCTATCACATGACGAGCGTCGATGAATTTTTAGACAAGCTGACGGAGGATTACTCCGCGCTGTATAAAGAAAACGCGGCATTAAAAGCCAAATTAAAAGTCATGGTGGACAAGATGGCGGAATACCGTGAGATGGAGGACGCCATGCGCTCCACGCTGCTCACCGCCCAGAAAATGGCGACGTCGATGGTTTCGGAAGCGGAACAGAAGCGGAACGCTATGATCGCGTCGGCCTCGGCAGACGCACAGGCGCGGCGCAATGAGCTGGCGAAAGAAGTCGAGGTGGAAGAACGGCGCCTGGCGGAAGTCCGGCAGCGGGTAGACCGGGAGCTTGCCGCGGAACGGAAGCGTTTGGCCCATGGAAAAGAGGCCCTGCGCAAGTTTATCAATGATGTAGCCAACGTATGCAACGAGGAGCTGGCACTGCTGCAGCGCCTGCCGGACCTCCCGATGGACGAGGACGCGTCCGCACAGCAGCCTCAGACACAGCCTCCGCCGGCGGTTTCAGCAGTACAGGCGGAACCTGCCCATTCTTCTGAACCCCAGCCCCCGGAACCGCAGCAGCCAAGATTGCAGGCGCCCGCGGCTTCCGCACCGGTCCCCGCGCAGGCGACACAGGCTTTTACGCCGGTCCAGCCGCCGGTCATTCAGGGCGACCCTTTTGAGGAAGACAAGTCCTCCGCGCCCTCCTCTGACGATATGGAGGCAACCCGTGTGCTGAACCTGGAGGATTTGCAGTTTGGCCGCAACTATAACCGGAATTGATTCACACTCCGCCGCCCGGATCACGCACGGCGCATCGTGTCGAAAACGTGCTGCGGACACGTTTTCGACTGTTTTTTATTTTTATGGCCTGTTGTGAAGGAGGGGGAAATGGCGAAAAAAACAATCATTGCGCTGCTGTACGACTATGACAAAACGCTCTGCACGCAGGATATGCAGAATTACGCGTTCATTCCCGCTTTAGGCATGAGTCCCGAAGATTTCTGGCACGAGGCCAATACGTTCGGCTGGCGGGAACATATGGACGGCGTGTTAGCCTATATGTATACCATGATCCGCAAATCGCGGGAGCTGGGCGTTCCGCTGACAAGAGAACATTTGCAGCATTGCGGACGGAGCGTATCGTTTTTCCAGGGCGTGCCGGACTGGTTTGACCGTCTTAACCGTTTCGGTGCGTCTGAGGGGGTGCAGATTGAACACTATGTCATTTCCTCCGGCCTTCGGGAAATTATCGAGGGCAGCGCGATTGCAGGAGAATTTAAGGAAATTTATGCCAGCGAGTTCTATTATGATCAGGCCAGCCAACCGGTATGGCCCAAACTGGCGGTAAATTTTACGGCAAAGACGCAGTTTGTTTACCGGATCAACAAAGGGGTTTTGGACGTGTCGGACGACAAGACGCTGAATGATTCCATGCCGGATAAAAGCAAACGCATTCCCTTTACCAACATGATCTATATCGGCGACGGGCTGAGCGATGTCCCCTGCATGAAGATGATGCGCGCATACGGCGGGCAGGCAATCGCGGTGTATCAGAGCGTGAACAGGCCGGGCGTGGAAAAGCTTCTCCGGCAGAGCCGCGTTGATTATATTTTTGAGGCGGACTACCGCGAGGGAACTGCCCTGGAGGACACAGTAAAAAATATTATCCGCAAAATGGCAGTCAGCCAGCAGCTCTATGAGGAGCATATCCGGCAGCTTCAGTTGATTGATGAAATACGATGACAAGAACAGCCGCCGGGTCTGATTGCTGCCCGGCGGCTGTTTTAACAGAACGTTATTTTACTGTTTCTGCTGCGCTTTCAGACGGTCAATCAAAGCTTGCAGTTCTTCCGCGGAATACCGGTAGACTTTGTCGCAGAACTGACAGCCCAACTCACAGCCGCCCTGTTCCGTCAGCAGGTCCTCAAGCTCCGCCGTGCCCATGCTGATAAGTGCGCGTTCCACCCGGCCGCGGCTGCAATAGCACTTGTAGGAGACAGGACTGGTTTCGAGAATTTCCACCTGAAAATCACTGAGAACCGTCCGAAGCAGGGCTTCCGGGTCCGGATTCCGGTCCAGCAGGGCCGTGACAGGCCCGGCGGCCAGAACGCCGCCTTCCACTTTTGCAATAACGTCCTCCCCCGCGCCGGGCAGGAGCTGGATGATATACCCTCCGGCGGCTTTCACGCTCTGGTCCCGGTCTACCAGGACCCCCAGCGCACAGGCGGTAGGAATCTGCTCGCTTTCGACAAAGTAGGCGGCTAAATCTTCCGCAATCTCGCCCCCGATCAGACCCACACTGCCGATATACGGCTCTTTCATGCCCAAGTCCTTGATAACGGTCAAAGTGCCGCTGCCGCCCACAGCCGCGCCGACATCCAATTTTCCGTCCGCACGGAGGGGCAGATCGATCTGCGGGTTCTGGACATATCCCCGAACGCATCCCTGATGATCGGACACTGCCAGTACGGTACCAAGAGGACCGCCGCCTTTGATTTGCAGGGTCAGACTGGCTTTTTCCTCTTTGAGCGCGTTGCCCATCATAGAGGCCGCGGCTAACGTCCGGCCTAATGCGGCGGTGGCAACAGGAAGCGTTTTTTGGATATTTCGGGCCTGTTCGGTGAGGTCCCGCGTGGTGACGGCGACTGCTTTTACAGCGCCGCCGGCAGTCATAGCACGTACAAGTTTGTCCATATTATTTCGTCCCTTCTGAAATCGCTGTCTCGTATTCATAGCCTGTATCCGGCACAAGCGGGCAGATTTTCCAGGTAAAAAACAGAACCGCACAGGGCGGCAGACGGAAAACCAATGCCTGCTGTTTCTCCTCCGGCGTCACCCGTTCAGAACTCGTTAATGGAACCGCGGCGTCCCGCAGGAGCTGCAAGACTTCCTGGGACGGATAAGGCGGCTCCCCCAAATCGTGCCAGAGTTTCAGCGGGTCGCCGCAGCCCTCGGCAATCAGACGTTTCAGCAGCAGATAAGCCTGTCCCGCACGGCACGGCACGCATACTGATACAGTCCGTTCCTCGCTGCCGGTATTCCAGAGTATTCCCTGAAAATCGCCGTTCCGTTCCAGAACAATACATTTCTCATCCCTGTAGCGGCAGCGGCAGACCTGCCGGAGCTGCCGGTAAAACGCAAATGTCCAGAAAGCGGGCTTGGGGATACAGCCCTGCGTCACCAGTCCGAAACCGCCGTGAAACAGCGCGGAAGGCACGCCTTCTTCTTCAAACAGGTCGCCGAAAGTCCAATAGGAATAAGATTCGTTCACATCCCCTAACCGGGAAAGCTGCTGCGCCAAAAGCGCGGCGTTCAGCGTGGTATCGTGGATTACGCCGCGGGAGGTGTAGGAAGTGTTGAACTCCGTAAGATGCACCGGCAGGCCCCGGTATTCCGGGAAACTGTCGATAATCTCCCGTGTAGTGCGGAGGCTGGCAAAACCGGCCTCCGGGTCCATCAGGGCAGAATACGCGTATTCGCCTTTTTTGATAGGACGTTCTATCGTATAGTGGTGGCGGGTTATGGCGTCCACAGCCAGGCCCTGTTCCCGGCAGTATTGCAGAAAATCCCGTATCCAGACCTCGTCATCGCCGCCGCAGACAGCCGGTCCGCAGACCTGAAAACGGCTGTCTACTCCTTGGACCGCCCGGAAGGTCGTTTGAAAGAGCGTGAAATAGGCGTCCTTGTCCGCGCCGCTCCAAAAGATGTCTAAATTCGGCTCGTTCCATACCTCAATGGGCCATTGAACAGCCGTCTCCGCTCCGTAGCGGTCAATCAGATGCCGCAGCGTTGCCTGCACCAGCTCCGCCCATTCCTGCTGTTCCCGCGGCGGCGTCACGTTGCCTTTCCAGACAAATACTGTCTGCGTTCCGGAGGCCAGCGCTTCCGGCATGAAGCCCAGCTCCAGAAAGGGACGCAGTCCCAAAGAAAGATAGAAGTCTATCACCCGGTCCAGGTACGTGAAACAGAAAACCAGCTTTCCGTCCCTGCGGCGGCATATCCCCATGTCATCGCAAAACAGCCCGTGGGCTCGGATATGGGTAAAATGCAGCCGTTCCTGCACATATTTCAGTTCCTCCTGATACTCTCTGGTCAAAGCCAGCCCCATACGGCTGCTGCCGATACAGGAGAAAGCCCGGTTATGAAACGGCACGCTGCTGTCAGAGGAAATCATAATAGAGTCTTCCATAACGGTCTCCTTCCATAAAATAAACAAAAATCTATTGCGGGGATAAAATTATGCTGAATATTACAAAATGGAAACGCGCCTTACTCCTTGCCGGAAAAATCGCTCTGGGAAGCAGTCTGGCAATTTATACCGCGGAACTGCTGCATCTGCAATTTTCGTCGTCAGCCGGTATCGTTACGTTATTGACCTTGATT
>CAMWQV010000191.1 GCA_947176425.1 uncultured Clostridia bacterium | reverse complement strand
GTCCTGCCAAGGGCTTGTTCACTTTTTACTACCCACTCATTCTACCGATGAGCCGAATTTCTTTGCACTTTTCACGAATGAAATCGTTTTTGGGAAACACGATGACAGAATAGGCCTTACATTCTCCTATACCTTTCCATTTTTCTTGAAAAAAATCACATTTGGGACAGACAAGATTAATTTTGCACTCTTTGGGATACATAATAAACGCCCTCACTTTTTATAACTTTGACAGAATTACAGATATTACGCTTTTTTAATGTTGAGATTTTAAGTAAGCAGGAATATCTCCCCCAACTATCCACATCGCATTTCTGTGTAGCCACAACGACCAGCAGAGAGACAACTACCACAATGTAGTTGCTCTCTTCTGTCGGCTTGTATGTTGATCTGGCATGAGTATCGGTAAGCGCAAGTTGTTGGTGTATCCTTAAACAAATTACACATCTGTATAGAAACCCGTTTGCAGATAATCTCTCCCGATACGGCTCATGTCCTTTGCGATCACGCAGCCGATCTTCCCAGCTTCAATATCCGTGACAAGCTGTTTCCAACTGGGCCGCTCAAAATTAGCGCCGCTCCAGCCATCGTCCGTATAATGAATGATGTTTGTGAATCCTCGCTGGGCGGCATAGCTTTCCAACATAGCTTTTTGATTCACGATTGAGTTACTATCCCCAATTTGCTCGTCGTCACGGCTAAGGCGCTCATATAATGCCGTAATCTTCTCCGGCTCCAACCGCTTTTCGTTCATGTTGAACTCCCTTCAAGCGGCTGGCTCGTTTGTGGTATCTGCATTATACCACAGTCAGCGCCGTTTGTCACGACCTCATGCTGAATTAAATGTAAAATTTTGTCATTCATGGTTTCTTGGGTGGTATCGCTGAAATGCACCCTGACTTTGTAAGTGGTGGAACCGATACGCCGGTAGATGGTGGCAGTGTTCTTCTCTGCTGGTTGAATTGTAGTTATAATTTCCTTCCTTTCTTGCGGTAGGCCGCAACCCGTGATATAATGTTGATGGATGTTTCAGGCAAACAGAACGCCAGCCCCCGACTGCGTTGTTATTCGCAGTCGAAAGCTGGCTCGTGTGCCGTATTGTTTGCTGCCGTCTAAAACGGCGCTCAGCGCCGTTTTAAAAACACAGCAAATTGATTGAAGGGGTAGCAGGGACTTCACGGCTCCCAGACTATCCCCCACTAATAGGAAAAAAGTCGAGGGTAAAACGGAACTGTTTTCAGAAAGATTTTGAAAAATTCTTGGAACCATCCAACTTGTTCGCCTATTTCTATTATACGGTTAAATTGGCTCAGACCGAAAAAATATGGCAATAATGCAAAATTGGGCTTGGTCAGTCCCCCAAATTGCAAAAATGCAAGATGGAATCATATGACCAAATTGGCTGTTTGATTTTGGGTTGCATCATTTAACGTGGAGGAAAATTTTTCCGCCACGTCAGCAGCGTCACTATGGCGCTGACCAAATATAAAATCAGAATTGTATTTTGAACTGTGTCTCATGTTACGCAAGTTCAAGCGACAAATTGACGCTCGAACCTGCGTTATTGCTGGTATCACCGCCTTTCCGCAAACTGCCATTCACCACAAACGAGCAAGCCGCTATGTTGTATTAGGCGAAGTCTCAGATTCACCCTTTACAGAATACATCTTTGTAGAGACGGGAAGCGGTGTCCAGGTACTGTTTCCAGGACGCTACATCCTTTGTAACAGACCGGGCGGTTTGGTCAGCCAGTTCGGATACTTGCTGTAATTTTGTTGCCATGTACGACCTCCATTTCGTGGTAAATTTTAAGAAGAACCGGGAAAGGACAGTATGGACCGTCCCTTCCCGGCATTTTATTTGTTGGGTTTACAGCCAAAACAAATTGAATCAGATCAAAATTTGTGATAGAATCAGAACCGTAATTTACGGTTTGAAGGTGAAAAAATGAGCATTTTAGAAATAAATCATTGTATACGCCCGATTAGAGAATCCGATGATTCCTTGATTGCGGAGATTATCAGAACAAATTTGAAAGAATTTCATCTGAACATACCCGGAACAGTTTATTTTGATCCAGAATTAGATCATCTCAGCAAATACTACAATATGCTGCCGGACAAAAGGCATTATTTCATTGTAACAGATAGCGATGGACAAATACTTGGTGGGTGCGGTATCGCAGAATTTGATGGGTTTGACAACTGCGCAGAACTCCAAAAGCTGTATCTGACAGATGCAGCAAAAGGAAAGGGAATCAGTAAATATCTGGTGCAAATTGTAGAAGATTATGCCAGGAAAGCCGGATATAAGAAACTATACCTGGAAACACATACAAATCTTGAGATAGCCATTCGACTGTATGAAAGAGTTGGCTTTCAACAGATCGACAGGCCAGAATCAGTACAGCATAATACGATGAACCGCTTTTATCTCAAAGAACTTTGATGGATTATCTGTCTCGTATACCTCCTGTTCAGGTATCTTTGTTCTGGTTTATCCTGTCCAACACCGCTCTCTGCGCGGGAGAGAGGACACGGGGCGGCTTCACACGAATCCACTTTTTAGGCAGTTCAAAAGTCAGCCCGCCCCTGCCGTTGTCCCCGGTCTGGCATACCTGATCGGGATGTGCGGCGCACAGCTCCGATAACTGCTTTTGCAGAGCCGCATTGTAAGTATAGACGCTGGCAGTACGTTCTGCTTCGTTAAAGAGCAGAATTGTCTCGCGCTCCAGATTAGACAGTCCCATCACGTCACCTTTTCAGCGATGTCCTGGTTCCGGCGGTTACGCATGGTCCGCATCCTCCCGCACAGCGGCGACAGCCGACACCAGGGCATAGACCGCATCGTCCAGCGCTTCCATCACTTCATCCGATTCCGTTTCGGCCAGCATCAGCAGGCCGTCCACCGTCTCCTCGCTCAGTCCCAGCCATGCCGACAAATCCTCCGTATCCGGGAACGTGTCCTCGCTGCCCAGGAACCAGTCGTAGGGCATCCCGAAGAACTGCGCGATCTCCCGGAACTGGTACATATCCGGGACGGTCAGGCCGTTCACCCAGCGGCACACAACCGGCACAGTAACGCCCAGGTGGTGCGCCAAATCCTCGCACGTCGCGCCGCTGATGGTAAACAAATTTTTCAGGCACCGGTCAAATTTTTTCGCTTTACTCATGATTACTTTCCTTTCTTGTCGTTGGTTTTGTTGTCAAATTCCAGCTTATAGCGGACAAATTTGCCGCCGTCGTCGTCCAGTATTACAACAGCATCATACAGGACGCCTTTTTTCTCCGAGTAGAGTTTCGTCAGGCGGACGCGGCCATTCTTTAACAGTGCGGCGGCAATTTTCGGCGTGAGGTCCTTTTTCTTGCTGCTGAAAAAGCGGTCGTTCTTCCACATGGCAAAGCCGCAGGGCGGCTTGTCGTAATAGCCCTCACAAAAGAAACTCTTTTTGCCCTCCACCACATTTTTTCCACAGCGGGGACAGACACCGATCACCGTCCGGCCCGACTGCGACAGCGCGGTGGATGCAGCGCTCACGCCGGTATAAGTTTGCACCAAAGTGGAAATCATTTCCGATATACCGGCCATAAACTCATCCGGGGCAAGTTCCCCGCGTTCTACAGCCCCCAGCCGTTCCTCCCATTGGGCGGTCAGTTGGGCGGACTTTAACTGGTCGGGCATGACGCGAATCAGCTCCATCCCCGTTTCCGTGGGAAGAAGCTGCTTCCCCTTCCGCTCCACATAGCCAGAACGCACCAGTTTTTCAATGATGGCAGCGCGGGTGGCGGGTGTTCCCAGCCCCCTACGCTCTACATCTTCCAGCTTGGCGAAGTCCTCCGCGCTGGCGTGTTCCATCGCCGCAAGCAGCGTGTCTTCCGTAAATCTGGAAGGGGGCGACGTGGTTCCCTGCTTCAGCAGCGCGTCTATGCCCTCCAGTTGCTGGCCCTCCGCCAGTGCCGGGAGTGCCGGAGCCTGTTCCGCCTGCTTCGGTTTCTGCTTCAACGTGGAGAGAAATGCTTTTTCGGTTGCTTTCCAGCCGTCTGCCGTCACTGTTTTGCCCTTTGCGGTAAAAGAAACACCGCCACAATCCAATGTGACGGCGGTTTCCGCATAAGTATGAGGTTCGCCCACGGCGCACAGGAGCCGGACGGCAATCAGAAACAGTATATTGCGTTCCCCAGTGGGCAGGGCGGTGAGGTCGGCGCAGGCGATCTCCGCTGTAGGAATAATGGCATGATGATCGGATACCTTGCTGCTGTCCATCACCTGGACAGCATTGACGGCAAGCGGCTGGCCCTCCACAAAGGCCAGCGCCGACGCTACCGTCCGGCACAGGGCAGGCAGAGAATCTGCCGTATCTTCTGTCAGATACCGGCTGTCTGTTCGGGGGTAAGTAGCAAGCCGCTTCTCATACAGGCTTTGGAGATAATCCAGGGTTTGCTGGGCGGTAAAATCAAACAGGCGGTTGGCCTCCCGCTGCAATGTGGTCAGGTCGTACAGCTTCGGTGGGCGCTCCGTTTTGTCCTTCCTGCTGACGGACTGTACCACGGCAGCGGCCCCCAAACAGGCCGTGCGCAGCTTTTCCGCGTCCGTTTTGGATGAAAATTTCTCGCTTGCCGCGTGGAGTTCCCGCAAATCCAGTTCCACGGTATAGAATTTCTCCTTCTTGAAATTGGCTATGGCCGCTTCCCGCTCTGTCAGCAGCGCCAGGGTGGGTGTCATAACCCGGCCCACATTCAGCGTCTTGCCCTTATACAATGTGGTAAACAGGCGCGTCCCGTTAATGCCAATGAGCCAGTCGGCCTTTGCGCGGCAGAGGGCGGCTTGATACAGATTGTTGTAATTCCGTCCATCTGACAGATGGTCAAACCCTCTGCGGATAGCGGATTCTTCCATAGAAGATATCCAGAGCCGTTTTACCGGCTTCTTACAGCCGCACAGATTGTAGGTCAGCCGGAAAATCAGCTCTCCTTCCCGTCCGGCGTCCGCAGCGCATACCACCGTATCCACATCATCCCGGTTCATCAGCTGGCACAGGATATCGAACTGCTTTTTGGTATCCGGCAGCACCTGATACTGCCAGGGGTCCGGGATGATCGGCAGGTCGGCATAGTTCCACTTGGAGTAACGCGGGTCGTATGCGTCCGCAGGGGCAAGGCCGGTCAGATGGCCGATACACCAGCTCACAAGCCAGCCGGTCCCCTCCATATACCCCTCCCGTCTGCTGCTGGCTCCCAGCACTTTCGACAAGGACATTGCAACCGACGGTTTCTCCGCGATTACGAGCTGCATGATTCTTTTTTCCTCCTGTTCTGTAATAATTTCCGGTAGCAGATACCCATGCAGGGGCTGTCCCGGCCATAGGGAC
>CAMWQV010000190.1 GCA_947176425.1 uncultured Clostridia bacterium | reverse complement strand
CGCAGGGACCTTCATGGCTGTGGACTCACCGGGCAGCGCATCCTCGTCGCCGGGATAGCGAACCAGAATATCCTTGCCGGTCAGATCGGATACATCCAGCGGGCCGGTAGCGGGATACCATGTCTTGCCGCCATCGGGACTGTACTCCATGCCGGGTGTTGTACCGATTGTCTCACTGTCCGGGTCAAAGCTCAGAATGGGTGCGCCATGCCGGTAAGGAATCACCACGGTAACAGAGTGGCTGGCAAAGTCTTCTCTGGTGGCGGGGTAACGAATCAGGAATGTCTCGCCCTTGTGGTCAGCAGTTTCCAGCGGTTCATCAAAGGATTTCCAGGTCTTGCCGTTATTGAAGGAAATCTCTGTCCCTTTATCCGAACTGACCGTCTCGGCGTGGTTGTCCACAATGATTTTCGGTGCGTCACGGCGGGCAGGGATAACAACGGGAACGCCCTCGCTGGGGAAAGAATCCTCATCGCCTTTGTCGCGGATAAGGATAGTTTGACCGGGCAGACCGGACACATCCATCGGCTCCGTGCAGGGATTCCAGGTGTGACCGCCGTCCGTGGAGTATTCCATATCCGGCGTAGTGTTGATGGTTTCATCCTCTGTGTTCAAGGAAACATCGGGCTTTTCAGTGCGGTTCGGAATACGTACCTCAACCGGCTCACTGGCAAAAGTATCGTCCGTCGGGGCCTTGCGGACCAGAATTGTCTCGCCGGTCAGACCGGAAACGTCCATATTCGGGTCACACTTAATCCAGGTGTTGCCGCCATCGGTGGAATACTCCATGTCAGGCGTGGTATCAATGGTCTGCTTATCGCGGTCAATCGTGATCTCAGGCTTTTCCCCGCGTCCGGGAACCTTAATCACAACCGGCAGGCTGGCAAAATGCTCCGCATCGAAGGATTCACGGACGGAAATCTCTTTTCCGCACAGCTCGGAAACATCCAGACCACCAAACATAAGACCAGACCACTCGCTGCCAGTCCAATATTCAGGATAAGTGCCGGTTGCAGTCAGCAGCTCGGTTTTCATGTCAATGCTGGGAACCGGCGCACTGTTGCGGGTGGGGACTGTAATCTCCATCGACTTGCTGGCGGGATTCACGCCATCGCAGGCATAACGGACCAGCAGGGATGCACCAGTCATATCGGACATTGCCATATTGTCCAGGCAGGCAATCCAAGTCTCGCCGTTGTCGCTGGAATACTCCATAGCGGCGGTGCAGTCCATACGCTCCGTCTCGTTGTCGATCAGCACCAGCGGGGACGGGCCACGCACAGGGACGATCACGGTGCAGGGGTCACTCTTGAAGGAATCATCCGTGGCGGCAATGCGCACCAGCAGCGTATCGCCCTGCCGGTCCTCCACAAGCTGGCGTTCATCACAGGGATGCCAAGTCTCGCCGCCATCATCGGAATACTCCATATCCGTTGTGGTGTTCATCGTGAAGTCATAGGGATTGACCTTCACATCCGGGGTAGCCGGACGTTCGGGCAGGACTTCCATGACAATGGGACCGGGTTTGCCGGTGCCGTCATCGTTCTGCTGGAAGTAAATGGAGCTGCCGGGGATAACAGTGCCGCCATCTGTCAGGGGGTCTTTCAGGAGGTAGTCCAAGCCACCCTTGATCGTATTGGAGTCAAAATGAATGACTTCCTCATGATAATCCACTTCATATTTCAGTCCTGTATCGGCAAAGGTTCTGCCGTCTACACTCTGGCTGTCGGAAGGCTCAAGATTGTCCGTCTCTTTCAGCCGCTGGGTAAAAGTGTAAGTGGTATCCGGGGTCAGGCCGGTAAACTTGGGGCTGTCCTGCCATGTCGTGCCGCCGTCAATGCTGTATTCCGCGCCGGGGACGGGGTTCAGAGAGATGGTGGTTGTGGTGCGGTTGGCAATCGTGGGCGGGGTGTCCATTGTCTGCGGGGCCTTATTGATCGTCATGTTGGCATAAAGCTGGTCAGCGCTCAGGTTATAGCTGTCCTCTGCGGTCAGATAGAACCGGACTTTATATTGACCAACGTTTACCGGCGCTTCGGCACTTTCATAGGGCTTGCCGTTGGACATTGCGCCGATATACATAACGCTGACGGTCTTAACCCCTTCTATGCCGGTTGCCAGATAGATGTAGGGATACGGCTGGCGGATGCCGTTGTACATGGTGCTGTAATCGGGCATACCGTTCTGCAATACATCCACGGAGATATCCGTAGTAGTGCCAACGACCGGGCGCGTACCGGAGGGCAGATGGTTTTCATCCTCCGGCAGACGGACCAGGATGGTATAGCTGGTGTCCGGCACCAGACCGGTGAATGTGCTACCAGTCTGCCATGTGACGCCGCCGTCAATGCTGTACTCTGCATTGGGAACGGAGGTGACAGTCAGGGAATTGGCGGTGCTGCTTTCCAGCGCAGCCACAGGCGTATTCTGCGCCGCCTTGCGGATGTTCAGGGTGGCGGTGTAGCTGCCGGGGGCCAGCGTGTGGTTGGCATCGGGGGAGAAAATCGCGGTCACAGAGTAGGTTCCCGCATTGGTAGGCGCGGTGGTGCTTTCAGGATAATTTGTACCATCCACACCTACATAAGAAAGAGCGACGGAAGCAATGCCAACAATACCGTCTGCGCCGTGATACCGCTGGGGATTGCCGGTATAGGTCACAGTCTCATCCTTCAGAACGGGCCGGACCATACCTCCCTCGCCAGTGGCGCGGGTGATATGCAGCACCGGCGTGGGCAGCGTGGCAGGCAGCTTAAACCCGTCTGCGGCAACAAAGTCAATATTGACCTTATAATCGCCCACAGTAACAGGCGGAGTGGCGATACCGTCATAGCCGGTGATCTTCATGGAGGAAATGCCGGTATTGCTTTTCGGCAGCGTGTAGGTCTGCGCATGACCGTTGTATTCCACCGTCTGATCTGCGAACTTCTCAAACGTCACCACGGTCTTTTCTGTGCGCTGCATGGTGGAGGGACCTTCCAGCTCCTTGTAGCAGGGCGTCTCCACTACCTTGACCTTGATCTCATACATAGTATCACGGTTCAGACCACCGAAGGTATCCGTAGTCTGCCATGTATTCCCGCCGTCAATGGAGTAGGCCATGCCGGGTTCTACCTTGATAGTGATGGAAGAATCGGTAACGCCGGTCACAACAGGCGCGTCCGGCTTTTTGGGGGTGGCCTTGTTGATGGTCAGCGTAGCATACTGCGGCTGCAATTCCTCGTAGCCATTCTGCATTGTGTAGCTGACTTTGACATTATAAGTGCCGGGATTGGTCGGGGGCGTGGTAGAAGGGCCATAGGCTGTGCCGTTGGTTCCGGTAAAGGACTGAACCGCCGCAGTACAGCCCAGCGGCACATCCACCGTCAGGGACTTGGGCGTACCATCATAGGTGTAAACAGCGGACTGCACCGTGGCGGAAGTCGCGTTCTGCCGGGTGGTGCGGATAGTCGCGGAGGAAACCGGACTTTCATAGTGGTTCTGATCTTCGGGGTATTTGGCCTGAATGGTATAGGCTGTGTCGGGGGTCAGGCCGTCAAAGATAGTGCTGGTCTGCCAGTTCTTGCCGCCGTCAATGGAGAACTCCGCTCCAGGGATAGCGGTGATCGTGATGCTGTTTGTACCGGTGCTGCTGGCTTTCGGAGCGGCGGGCGCGTTCTGATTGATCTTGGTGATGGTCAGCGTGGTCGTGACCGGCTCCACCTGTGTCGCGCCTGGACGCATGGTAAAGGTAATCTTGACCGGATAAGTACCCACATTGGTCGGGGCCGTCGTGGTGTCCTCCCCGCTCACGGTATAAGTGACCGTGATTTTCTGTGCAAGAGGAACCGTGGGAATTTTGTAGGAAATCGGACTGCCGGTATAGGGATAGGTTTGTGCCTGAAGGCTCAAATCTCCGGCGGATTCATATTCTGTTGTGAACTGCCCGGAAGTGGTGGGCGTTTCCTCATAATTGCTGTTCCCTTCTTTCATGCGCTGATAGAGGGTGTAGGTAGTGCCGGGGTCCAGGTTTTTGAACATGGGGCTGTCCTGCCACACCACGCCGTCCATGCTGTACTCCGCATTATCTACCGGCACCAGGGTCAGCGTGGTTGTGGTAGCGGAAAAAAGAACCGGTTCCGGGAAGGTTTGGGCGGCTTTGTTGATGATATACTTCACATCTACGCTGGGAAGCTGTTCATAGCCGTTATCCATCACAAAATTCACCGTGGCGGTATAATTGCCAACATTGGTCGGCGCTTTTGTGTTGGAATAGGGGTTGCCGCTGCTGCTGGTGCCGTGGTAGGAAACCGTCATGGACTGGATGCCCGTGGTAGCCGAGGGCAGCGGGAGTGCGGTGGATTTGCCGTCATAGGTCTTGGAGAAATCGTTGACGGTGGGCGCTGTCGCCTGATTGTATTTCGTGGTGAACTGCTCCGACACAGCGGGAGATTCCTCATAGTTCCCGTCAGTGGTCGCTTTCAGACGCTGATACAGGGTATAGCTTGCGCCAGCGTTCAGATTGCTGAATGTCGGACTGCTCTGCCATGTCGTGCCGTCCTTGCTGTACTCAGCATTTTGCACGGTCTTTAACGTCAGAGAGGACGCAGTAGAGGAAGCCAGCGTGGGCTTTGCGCAGGTCTGCGGGGCCTTTTCAATGGTATAGCTGGCGGTTACGTTGGAAAGCTGGTTATAACCGGTATCCATTGTGAAGGAAACCGTAGCCGTATAGGTTCCGGCGTTTGTCGGAGGGGTAGTGCTGGAATAGGAATTGCCCGCATTGCTGGTGCCGCTGTAGGTAACGGTCGCAGACTTGATGTCAGTGGAGAGCGACGGCATGGGCAGCGCGGTGGACTTCCCATCATAGGTTTTTGTGTAATTGCTGATGGTGGGCGCTGTCGCGGTATTGTTGGACAGCGTGATATTTGCTGTTGCTTTGGGAAGATTGGTGCTGCTCAGTTCCGGGATGCCGGATACATTCAGCGTACCCTGAACCGTCTGGCTGCTGGTATTGGGGTTATAGCCGGTGCTGCTCCAAGTGACAGGAACGTTGCTGACCGTCTTGCCGCCCTCCGCAGTTACCGTGACAGTAGTAGGCAGATTCAGCTTATTGAACGCCGTTCCCAGCGGTGCGCTCGTGGTGACAGTCTCGGCGCTCAGCACCAACCGGGCCTTAACCGTAACAGAGACAGGTACATCCGCCATTGCTGTGCCGTTGCTTTTCCGTGCGACTTTGTACCGGACCTTTGTTGTGCCGGGTTTGCTGGAATCGAAACCGGTAAAAGTATTATCGACTGTCCAGGTATAAGCAGAAGTATTGGCTCCGCTGCCGGTAGTCAGGTTCACATCAGCAGCGGTGTCATTGACGTAAATCGCATCTGTTTTGGGGTATACC
>CAMWQV010000189.1 GCA_947176425.1 uncultured Clostridia bacterium | reverse complement strand
GGAGCTGGCGGAAATGATCTCCGGCAGCCTCCACGTTACCGCCTTGCTGGAACAGGCGGCGGAGGCGGGGAATTTTTTGACACAGGAGAATGGCACTTACCGTCTGCGCTCGACATTGATCCGCGCCCTGCGGAACCGGGCCGCAAAAGTTTATGGCCGGGAGCGTGTCAAGGACTTCAAATACAACGCCGCCCTTTACTATGAGATGCACGATGAGGTCCTCTCTGCGCTGAAGCTGTTCGAGGAGTGCGGCAAAAAAGAACGCATTAAAAACCTGCTGATCCGCAATGCCCGGATGAATCCCGGCAACGGCCATTATTACGAGCTGCGCCGCTATTATTTCAATATGGACGAGAAGGAGATCAGGGATAGTCCGGTATTGATGGCGGGCATGAGTATGCTTTGTTCCATGCTGATGGACAGTGAAAAAAGCGAATATTGGTACGAAAAGCTGAAAAAATTTGAGGCGAACGCAAGGGGCGGCGTCCGGCGGGAGGCACAGAGCCGTCTGGCCTATCTGGACATCGGCCTGCCACACCGGGGGAGCAGAAACGTCTTGGACATCATGAAAAGCATCCCGGCTCTGCTGCTCGACCGTGGAGACCGCCTGCCGGAGTTTTCCGTTACCAGCAACCTGCCCAGCACTATGAACGGCGGCAAGGACTTCTGTCACTGGAGCCTGAACGATACCAGACTCGCAAAACGCTATGGCCCGCTGGTGGAGCGAGTGCTGGGCCGCTATGGAAAAGGGCTGGTCAAAGCTGCCTTGGGTGAGAGCTGTTACGAAAAGGGTGAGGACAATTATAAGGTCTTGACCCTGCTGACCCGTGCGCAGATGGAGACGGAACAGGACGGAATGCCGGAAATCGCCTTTGCCGCCGTTGGGATACGAGCGCGGCTGGCGCTGTTTCAGGGGGACGGCCCGGCGGCGCTGGAGCTGCTGGATGCTTTTGAGCAGTCCGTCCGGGAGAGAAGATCCGTCCAGCTCCTGCCAAATATCCAGGCCCTCCGGTGCCGCCTGGCTCTGTATGAGCGGGATATGGACAGCGTGGAACGTTGGATGAGGACCGCCCCGGCAGAGGACAAGGAATTTTGCAGTTTGGAGCGTTACCGCTATCTGACAAAGGTCCGCTGTTATCTGGCAAAGGGGGAGTATCTGATGGCACAGGCGCTGCTGGAGAAGCTGCGCTACTATGCCGAACAGACCGGCCGGCCCTATGTCCGCATGGAAACGGGCCTGCTGTCCGCTGTGACAAAGGAGCGTATTGGCGGGCCGTGGCAGGAGGAGCTGTCCGCCGTCCTTCAGGAAGCAGAGCCGTACCGTTTCCTGCGTCTGATCTCTGAGGAAGGCGCGGCAGTGTGGCCTCTGCTGCAACAGGAGAAGAAAGCGCTGCTGGAGGCCGGGACGCTGAACCGGGAGTGGCTGCACCGCCTGCTGAATGAGACGGAGGACATGGCGCGGCGCTATCCGCTTTATCTCAAGAAGCGGGCTGCCGCTGCCGCGGATTTCAGCGGTACGGCCCTGTCTATCCTCCGCCTGCAGGCGGACGGCCTGTCCGTCAACCGAATCGCGGACAGACTCGCACTGAAGCCGGACAATGTGAAGTACCATATCAAGGAGAACTACCGCAAGCTGAATGCAACAGGAAAAGCGGACGCCCTGCTGTCGGCCCGAAGCCTGGGCCTTCTATAAATTGTCTTCTATGTCCGCCGGTAAAAAAAGAGATGGGTACGAGGTAATATCCAAACCCCAATCAGGAGGCCAAGCATGAAACTTTTCAAATGGACCATCAAAGGAAAAATCGTCTTTCAGACGGCAGTATATTTAATTTTAACGATTCTTGTGTGTGAAACTGCCGCTGCCGCAGCTATGCAGCGCAGTTTGACCACCCAAGCAGAGGGACACGTGGCGATGACTGCCGAGGACAACGCCAGCGTGGTCAACGCATGGCTGGAGAATCAAGCTGATATTGTACATACTATCCGGGATGCCGTGGCGTATATGGATACCATGGATATGAACTACGTCATGAATTTTCTGGATGCTAACCTGAAGGAAAACCCGAACGCTTTGATGTATTATATCTGTTTCGGTTACAACGGCGGAGTCTTTCCGGCAGATCACTCCCAGCTGGACCTGGATCCCACCACACGGGACTGGTGGCAGCAGGCTCTGGCGAAAAACGGACTGATCTATACCGCCCCTTATCAGGATTTCGCCAGCGGACAGATGATTGTCAGCATCGCGGAACCCCTGACCATCGAGGGTCAGCAGGCCGTTATGCTGGCGGACATCACGATTGATACGCTCACCGGACAGGTAACCGGCGTGGGCAGCGGTCAGGATATTCAGGGCTTTCTTTTGGACGCAGAAGGCAGCGTCATTTCCCATAAAAACGCGGCGTATCTGCCCCAAAAAACTGGCAGCACTGTGCTGCGCGACGTATTAGGCGTGGATATTGAGCATGTCACAGAAATTACGGATTACGATGGCACGGAAAAATTTATCGGCACCTCCAAAGTGAACGCCACCGGATGGATCTTCGGTATTGTGGAATCGAAGTCTGTAGTAACGGATCAAATCGCCCAGAGCATCGCTGCAACGATTCAGGCCGGTTTGATTACACTGTGCATTGTGCTTGCACTGATGTTCTTCAGCGTGCGCAGAAGCCTGAAGCCTGTAGAAAGCATGAAGCAGTTTATCAAAGCAAAAATTATCGGTCTGGAAAACTGTAAGGAATACCGCAGTGAAACCAGGGAAATCAGCTATCTGATTGAGGAAATGAAGAACGGATTCGTGACTGTCATCAGCCAAACAAGAGAAGAGTCGTACAATATCTATAGCCGAATGAAAGACACCAGCAGGAAAGTCCGCTTTATAAGCAGCAATATTACGGATATCAGCGCCGCTATGGAGGAAACCAGTGCAAATGTCGGCGTCCAGGCTGGCAGCATCCGGGACATTGACGGTACCTGCCGGGACGCTGCCGAAACTATCGACAGTCTGGCACAGAAAGCCGGTGAAATGGCCGTTCGGTCGAAGGAGGTCATGGAGCGGGTAGATGTTATCGTGCCTGCGCTGGTACAGGGCAAAAACAATGCGGTAGCTGTGGCAGGCGACAGCCGGGAACGGCTGAAAGAGGCTATTGAAGGCGCGAAGGTGATCAACAAAATCGCCGCTGTTTCTACTTCCATCCAAGACATCGCTTCACAGACAAACCTGCTGGCTCTGAACGCATCGGTGGAGGCGGCACGGGCCGGTTCTGCTGGAAAGGGATTTTCTGTGATTGCGCAGGAAATCAAGAAATTGAGCGAGGATACTACACAGAATATCAATATGGTCAACAGTCTGGTTCAGACAGTACTCCGCAGCGTTCAGACCCTCACGGAAGAAAGCGACCGCGTTTTGGTTTTTCTGGACGGCACCGTTATGGAAGATTACAATAAATTGGAGTCGTTGGCAAAGAATTACCGGAACGACGCTGCATATTATGCAGAAATCAGTGCAGATATCGGCGCAAGTGCCGAAGAAATCAGCAGTTCCATCTGGAATATCAATCACACCTTTGATTCCATCAGTCAGGCACAAAACGAACTGGTTGATGCTGTGAGACACGTCAGCGGAAACCTCCAGCAAATTACAGCCTCCAGTGAAAATGTGTCCGAGGAGACGAAATGCGTGCTGGAGAGTATCGGTTCCCTGCAGAAGATTATCAGCCGGTTTCATGTGTAGCAGATGCTTTTTCTCAAACGACAGTAATGCCTTGCCGCGATGAGAGAGGGATCAGTTCGGCATCGTCTGCGATGGCTGGCAGGCCATCAGCTTCCGTTATATCACAATGCCCAAAAATCAGTTAAATTGCACAAGTTTGTATTTTGACCATGGACAAAAATCCCGCAGTTTGCTTTTTGCTTGTCTTTGAAGATTAAAATTTCTCAGGATTTTTGTAATGATGACCAATTTTACTCTTTAATTTTCGTTTGCAAAATCAAAGAAAAAACTGTATACTGTCAACACAACGAAGAAAGGAGGAAATCTATCCGGCCAATTGCATAATACTATATGAAATGAGGGAAAAGAAATGGAGTTCAATCTTACCGTAACGCTGATTGTGGTTGTGTACCTGCTTATCATGCTGTTTATAGGTTGGTATTCGTCCACAAAGATTTCATCCAACACAGACTTTATGGTAGCTGGCCGCCGTCTGGGACCACTGCTGATGGCAGGGACTCTGGCAGCTACAGAGATCGGCGGAGGAAGTTCGTTGGGCGTGGTGCAGCAGGGAATGGAGAATCATGGCCTTTCCGCATCCTGGTACATTATAACAATGGGATTTGCTTTCGTGATCCTGACATTTTTAGCGCCAAAATTTCGGGCTGCCACGGTAAAAACCGTTCCGGAATATTTTCGCCGCCGTTACGGACAGAGCGCAGGACTTGTGACAGCCGTCATCATGCTTTTGCCGCTCATAGGCGCAACTGCCAGTCAATTCATCGCCTCGTCCGTCATTCTTTCCACTATGTTGGGAATCAGCTACAAAACTGCGGTTATCATAGTCGCTGTAGTTGTAACCATCTACTCGATTATGGGCGGACTCTGGAGCGTTACTCTTACAGATTTTATTCAGGTGTTTCTGATTGTTATCGGCATGATCATTGCCGTTCCGTTTTCTCTGCGGATGGCAGGGGGATGGAGCAATATAACAGCCAATGTCCCGGCAGAAACCTTCAATATGTTCAAGGGCTATAGCCCAATGGAGGTTATTTCTCTGACAATCATGTATGTAGCGACCTTCACGGTAGGGCAGGAGGCAGTTTCCCGTTACTACGCAGCTCGGGACGGCAAAGCTGCCCAGCAGGGTTCTATTCTGGCTGCGCTGGTCAATTTCATCTATGCGTTTATCCCTGCTGTATTGGGAATCATCACTTTGGCTCTCATTAACATGGGCCGCTTCGATTCTGAGGAATTTGCTGCTGTAGGTGCCCGCTATGCACTGCCGGTGCTGGCGATGGAAGCTATGCCTTCCATCATCTGCGGATTCCTCTTTGCAGGCATCGTTTCCGCTACAATGTCTTCCTCAGACTCTGATCTGCTGGGAGCTGGTTCTATCTTTGCCAACGACATTTACCGTGTTGTTATCCGGCCCGGCGCGTCCAGTGGTGAGGTTATGCGGGTAACTCAGATTACTATGGCTTTATGCGGCGCAGCGGCTATGTTCGTAGCACTTACGAACACCTCCAGCATCGTCTCGCTGCTCATGTTCTGTTTTACTTTGCGGGCTGCCGGAGCATTCTTTCCTTATGTACTGGGTCATTACTGGTCCGGCGCATCCACGGCAGGCACGGTTGCTTCTCTGATCACAGGTTCAATTGTTG
>CAMWQV010000188.1 GCA_947176425.1 uncultured Clostridia bacterium | reverse complement strand
GCCTTCCGCCGGAGTTGGATTTCCAATCGGAGGATTTTCTTTCCAATCAGTGCCGCAGGGAAACGGTCGATCATCTTCAGTTGAGCAGTCTTATCATAGGCGAAAAACGCCGCTGACTTGCATTTTTGCTTGTATGAGTGACGATTCGCAAACTTGCAGTCTTTGGCTTTTCCGTCCTTTTCACGGAACCAATCTAACTTGTAGTTGGGTAAAATGGCTCCTTTTTTCAAAATGCGCATATATTCATCGACCCATCCACAAGTGGAAAAAATGAGATTTGCAGTCACGTCAGCCCGGTATAGCTTCATATCATTCAGCGAACAGGGAACTTTGACATCCGATAACATTTTATCAACAATTTTTACCATCCGGTTATAACTTGGATTTGTAAATAGATACAGCGCACTACGGTCTTTATTTCCAAGGACCCATGTAGGATGAATAACAACAAACAGGCCCCACTTGCTTCCTTTGACACAAAAAATGTAGATTTTTACGCCGTTAGGTGCAAAACAATCACTGGCATACTCATACGATTCATCGAAGTAATCATTTTTGATTATACGAAATTCTGGCAATTGCTGAAGCCGTTCTAGAATATTCCTCTTTTGTTTACGTGACAAGAGATGATAATAACTCAACGTATCAAACCCGATCTGGACTTCATGATCCATTTTATTCACTCTCCTTGTTTCTGGTCGATTTTTGGCAGTTGGAGCAATAGCGGCAGACGGTATTTCGTTTCTCCCCAAAAGCATCCAGAATCATAGAATACATACAATCTTCCGTATTTTCGCAAAGCTCCTTCATTGCGTCCAGGCGTTCCAGAGCAGTTTCCCTTACAGATGAATCCTCAATATTCTCCAACATGGCACGATTGCTGTAGTAATCGGAACTATTATAGAGAAGAATACTGTGGGACTTCTGCTTCTTCCGGCCAGCACGTCCTGACATCTGATAGTAGTCAGAAATTGACATTGGCATATTAAAATGAATGACCAAATCAACGTTCTGAATATCAACACCCATTGCTAATGCGCTGGTTGCCACGATGATCTTCTTTTTGCCAGACAGCATATCGCGTTCACTGTGCTTGTTACGGCTGTGGTAGACCATCACTTCACCGGGATACAATTTCGGCCCATTCAGATAGTTGGCAACCGCTTCCGCTGCTTTTTTCGTGTTGCAGAATACAATGGTTGTATGTTTATGATACTTTTTCATAAACTTTCGCAGAACCTTTTGTTGCTCCCGCCGCGATGTACAGAATTGCTTTATAAAATGCAGATTGCTCCGGTAGAGACTTGCCGTAATGATTTTATCATTCTGCATGGACAATAACGCCATGATATAGTCTCTGTCCTCCGGCGGCGCAGAGGCCGTCATCGCCAGCACAACAGGCCGTGTTTTCAGGGAATCGATGAATTCTCCGATATACAGATAATCCTCTCGAAATGTTCGTCCCCAGGCCGTCACCAGATGGCACTCATCAATGACTACCATACCAATCTCGTTCTTGTAGATTTCGTACGGCAATTTCTCAGTAGCCAGCCGTTCAGGAGCCAGATATAGGATAGTTAATTCCCGTTCCAACAGCAGAGTACGTACAGACCGCTGTTCTTCTTTGGATTGCGTAGAATCCAGGTAGGCCGCTGCAATCCCCAGCTCTTGCAGTTTCGTTGTCTGATCGTGCATCAGTGCTGTTAGTGGTTCAATAATGATTGTCAGCTTATCATGGTTGATAATAGCTGGTATATACGCTACCAGTGACTTACCATAGGACGTAGGAGCAATCATCATCGTGTCGTAACCGTCCAATACACTGTAGATCGCTGCACGTTGTTTAGACTTCAGTTGCTTGATATTGAGCAGTGCCATAGCATTCTTCAAGTTTTTCCGTAGTTTCATATAGAAAACTCCTAACAAATCATATTACTAAAACAGACGGATGGATATTAGTAAAGGTTCTCTATTCTGCCTGCTTGTAGTTATATAACTGTTAGGAGCATTTCATTTTATAAGTGCCTTGTGGTGATTATTTTAGATGAGTCCACTCAATAGGGTAAGAATAGAGATATATGCTATAAAGTGTATCAGGAGGTATGTTTATCGTAAATATATATATAATTGGTAAAAGAAAATGGTGTTTGGGTAGGGTATATTAGGTGAAATTATTGATTCAAGGGATGCAGAGAAAAATATGGGCAGGTACAACGTTATCCATCGTACCTGCCCATATTATTAAGAAAAGGAACCAGACTTTTACTCAGGTCTGATTCCTTTTCGGCGTGGCTGTCTGTGATTGTATTTTAACCCTCATGTGGTTGTGTTCCCGCTCCGTGATCACTCCATTTTCCAGTAATATCTTGTTGAAGTAGAGTAACCAGATTTGCCGGGCAGTCTGATTTTTTGCGTTGGTTGTGGACATAACAACACTCCTTTCATTATTTCTACAGTTATAGTATGTAGATGGAATGTCCGTGAAATCGGATTGAACAGCACATCCTTTCTCACGGTTATTAGTCTGTCCGCCCAGTATTCAAAAAATACAGAATAAAGGAATGATAGTAATATGGCTGTGGCTGGGTACACTGTCCAACAATAATCCCCGCACTATAAAAGATTACAGTACGGGGATTATATCATTCTTTGAGAGTTATCGATAATAACGCTTGTTTTGCTTCATCATGGATAGGGAGTTTAGAAATATTAAGTCGATAGGCAGTTTCCTGGTTAGTAGTTCCGCTCTCTGTTCGCTTAAATTTGACATTCGGAGTTTTATGTATATATTCCGGCAATTCTTTTCTGATAGCTGTAAGAACATTACTAAAGCCTACCATATGAGGCTCTAACTCTTGGACCAATTTTAACAACTGATCACGCAAAAGAACAAGACAGGCTGTAGACGTATCATCTCCGGACCAGTCGTAATACTTGATATACCCCCAAACCTCGTCACCATTTTCTTTCTGTTCAGGCCAAACCACTCCGTTTTGGTTAGGTATTGGGTAAAAATGCTTCAAATTATCCAATGTCAGCATTGTCTGGAGGAACTGCTCAAATTTTTCCTTTGGGCTCTTTTCAGGTTCTGATGGAATATCCGGCGCACAAACGCATCCGGGTAACAGAATGTTTAGGACGGAGCGTTGAAACTCCTCCATAATGGTTGCCGGTACTGAGCAGGCTTTTTGAGTAAACGTTAAAAAAGATATCATTGCAGAAAGCATTATTCGGAGTTTGAAGCGATCTGCGACAGAAAGTTTCTTTGACCGTATAGTATCGCCATATTGTCCTACATAGCTTCCGGCCTGTCTCCAGACACTTTGGAATTGCTCAGCATTTCCGGAAAAAAGAGAAGGAATTTTGGTAATATAAGCTTCTACTAAAGCATGGACGCGCTGCACATCCCAGTCTAAATCCATTGTACTGACAGATTTTCCTTTGATATTTACAATATATCCATAAGGAAATTTAACTTTTTTCGCATAAACAATGCAGGAACACCAAGGATTTAACTTAGAAAAATTTTCAATATCCTTTGCTGCCAAATGGCGGCCATCAAAGATAACCGCCGTATCACGATATGGCGCAGGCCACTTATAGCTTTTGTAATGTGCTATGCTCAACCATGCGGAGTCTTTTATCGTTTGCTGCTGCTTCGTTGGTATGACGGCGGGTGTATGAAATCGAAAAAAAGTATCATAGTCTGTGTCTGTTGTTATAATGATGGAATCGGCTATTTTCCTCAAATAATAGAACGCATTTTCATAATCGGAAACTTCGATATGCAGTGCGACCATATCGTTTTTATCGACAGGATAAAAATCCAAGTCTTTCCTGATCTTTATAATCCTGCGCATTAGATAGGAAGATAGAATGAGGGAAATCAGTTGTAACACAGGCAGGCGTTGCTCGTCATTTGCCTCAGGCTGCGTCATCTTTTGGAATGCTGAAAAGTGATTTTCGTTCAGTTTGCAGCTAACGAGCAGATTGTCATAAACTATATTTTTTTTAATGCCGATGGGGAGTTTAAGTTGAGATTTTTTATCAAGCCTAATTTCACCCTTCTCTATCGCCTTATTCAATATATTCTTAATATACTTGTTCCACTCTGCCTTATTTTTCAAAAGATCAGGATAGATGTACTTTTTGTTAAACGCAGTATTGACAACACAACCTATAGTAGTCTTGTCATCATATATCCACCGATAGCAAGTTGACCTTCTCTTTTCTTTTTTGGGACTATCACCGCACATTAAGCAAGCTATTTCAGGAGAAATATCCTTGTCCTTCTTTGCCATATAAAACCTCCAACCAAATTTTATAAATTCATAAAATAGTATAATATCTAATTATCCAAATATCAATATCCATCGACGAAAAATCTCATAAATTTTGAAAACTCTTGTTGACGCCGTATCAATTTATATGTATACTAATCATGATAAAACGAACTCAGGAGGCCGCATCTATGGATATCCACACCACCCGCCAGCAACTCAAAACCCGCACCATCTATGACCTGCCTCTCCGCGTCACCTTCTATGCCCGTGTCTCTAGCGAGAGCGACGAACAGCTTAATTCGCTGGGTAACCAGATATCCTACTACGAGGAGCTTATCAGCCGAAATATTCATTGGACCTATGTAGACGGCTATATTGACGAGGGCCTTTCCGCCGCCACGACTAGGAAACGTGAAAATTTTCATCGTATGGTAGAAGATGGCAAAGCTGGTATGTTTGACCTTATCATTACGAAGGAGATTACCCGTTTCGCTCGCAACACCCTAGACTCCATCCAATATACCCGCGATCTTCTTAACTCTGGCGTTGGTGTTTTCTTCCAGAACGATAATATCAACACTTTGGACGAGGACTCCGAACTCCGCCTGACCATCATGTCCGGTATTGCCCAAGACGAACTTCGTAAGCTGTCCAGCCGTGTGAAGTTCGGGCATCAACAGGCGATTAAGAATAATATTGTACTGGGAAACAGTCGGATATTTGGATATCGGAAAGATAATGGTCGGCTAATTATCGATATCGATGAAGCCCCTATGGTGCGGGAACTCTTTGAACTCTATGCCACTGGAAAATATAGTATGAAGCAAATCGAAAATCTGTTTTGGGAAAAAGGATACTGCAACCATAATGGAAAGAAGATCGCCCACACAACTATGTCTGGCATAATCTCCAATCCTAAATATAAGGGCTACTATGTCGGCAACAAGGTCAAAGTCATCGACCTTTTCACTAAAAAACAGAAATTCCTTCCGCCAGAGGAATGGGTCATGTTCAAGGATGAAACCGGCGAAATCGTCCCGGCTATCGGTTCCGAGGAACTATGGGATCAAGCCAACGCCGTCCTGAAAAAACGCAGCGAAGA
>CAMWQV010000187.1 GCA_947176425.1 uncultured Clostridia bacterium | reverse complement strand
GTATGAAGAATTGAAAGAGCAGACGAAGGAGTTTCTTGCTGCTATTAAGAAAGCTCCAGAACGAGTGATGGCGTTTATCTCAAAAATTCTTCACAGCGATTGGACGGAACGGCCTAAAATTCAACGGCAGCACAAAAATACAGTTGAGCGGTGAATCCTGGCGGTGGCAAAATGCTGCCGCCGGTTTTCTTGTGACGAAATCAATCAGAAATAGAATTTTTCTGTTGTTTTATTTCAATACATAATGTATAAAGGCACTGGATATACTCCGATAAATGCGTGTAGGGAGGAACGGATGAAGTCTAATTTTGAATTTTTGAACAGCCATTTCCCCGTGTTGGCAAACTTCGGCGAACTGGCGGAAAAATATCTATACAGCGATTCCAACTCCTGCCTGATGAAGTTGGGGATGATCGGCGAAACGATTGTTAATTTGTGCTTTACCTATGACAGAATCCCCCTGCCCAGTGATAACACAACCGCAAACAAAATCAACGACCTGTTCCGTGAAGGCATGATTACCCGTGATTTAAAGGATGTTCTTCATGCTCTTCGTATCAGTCGCAATAAAGCAACACACGAAAACTATGCTTCTGTAGCAGACGGAAAGACCTTACTTCAAATGGCATACAGCTTGTGTGAATGGTTTATGCAGACCTATGGGGACTGGAACTATCAAAATCAGCCATTCGTTATGCCCTCCGAAACGCCTGAACTTGTCAACAGCAATAAGCAAAGTGAACAGGCCCAAGAAGAACATCTGATAGAGGAAGCTGAAAAAGCGGCGGCGGCAGCCCCCACCGTTGAAAAGGAAGCCAGAAAAAAACAAGCTGGTAAAGCTGCAAGCCAGAGAATCAAATCCGAGTCAGAGACACGCTATTTAATAGACGAACAACTCCGTAAAGTGGGCTGGGAAGCTGACACGGAACTGCTATGCTATTCTAAGGGGACACGTCCTGCGAAGGGACGCAATATGGCTATTGCCGAATGGCCGACAGATTCTACTGTTGGCAACAGAGGTTATGTCGATTATGCCCTGTTTGTTGGTACACAAATGGTGGCTACAGTTGAAGCAAAGGCAATCCATAAAGATATCCCCTCTGTTATTGATTACCAATGTAAGGATTATTCCCGAAATATCCGTAGTGCTGATAAAACCTATCAGATCGGAACATGGGGCAGCTACAAAGTGCCGTTTACCTTTGCCACTAATGGCAGGCCCTATTTAGAACAGTACGATACCAAGAGCGGCATATGGTTTTTGGATTTGCGGCGGCCTGATAATAATCCAAAGGCTTTGAGAGGTTGGATGAGTCCAACAGGAATGTTAGAGCTGCTGGAAAAAGATATTTCTGCACGAAATCAAAAATTGCAGGAAATGTCCTACGACCTGTTGCGGGACAAGGACGGTCTTAACCTCCGGGCGTACCAGATTAGGGCGATTGAGGAAGCTGAGAAAGCAATTATCAATGGGCAGAGCAGTGTTCTGCTCGCTATGGCAACAGGTACAGGTAAGACCCGCACCATTCTGGGGATGATTTACCGTTTTCTGAAAACAGGGCGCTTTCGCAGAATCCTCTTTCTTGTGGACAGGACTGCACTAGGTGACCAGGTATCTGACGTGTTCAAAGAAGTCAAGCTGGAAGATTTGATGACCCTCAATGATATTTACAACATCAAGAGCCTGGAAGATAAGGATATAGACCGTGAAACCCGTATTCAGATTGCCACGGTTCAGAGCATGGTAAAACGGATTCTGTACAATGATGACAAGACTATGCCCGCCGTCTCTGATTTTGATTTAATTATCATTGACGAAGCGCACAGAGGTTATATTCTGGATAAAGAAATGGGCGAGGATGAAATTCTCTATCGTGACCAGATAGATTACCAGAGTAAATACCGCAGTGTAGTGGAATACTTTGACGCTGTAAAAATTGCGTTGACCGCAACGCCAGCACTACAGACCACGGAAATCTTTGGACAACCTGTATTCAAATATACATACCGTGAAGCGGTGATCGAAGGATATCTGGTTGACCATGATGCCCCACATAAGCTGACCACCAAATTGAGCAAAGAAGGCATCCACTATAAGAAGGGTGATACTGTTGTACGGTACGACCCTGTGACTGGCGAGGTCACAAACTCCGAACTTCTGGATGATGAATTAGACTTTGATGTAGAAGCTTTCAACCGCCAAGTCATAACGGAACCGTTCAATCGGACAGTTTTTGCCGAAATTGCCCGTGATATTGACCCTGAAAGCCCGGAACAGGGCAAGACGCTGATTTATGCAGTCAACGATGACCACGCTGATTTGATTGTGAAGATTCTAAAAGACATTTATACGGAAACAGGCGTGGACAATGATGCTGTCATGAAAATCACTGGCTCCGTGGGCGGCGGTAATAGGAAAAAGGTGCTGGATGCCATCAAGCGTTTTAAGAACGAACGCTTCCCCAGTGTTGTTGTTACGGTCGATTTGCTGACTACGGGTATAGATATTCCTGAAATCACAACACTGGTATTCATGCGCCGTGTCAAATCCCGAATCCTGTTTGAACAGATGATGGGCCGTGCGACCCGTCTTTGCCCTGAAATATATAAGACTCATTTTGAGATTTATGACCCTGTTGGCGTTTATGATTCTTTAGAGCCAGTCAATACCATGAAGCCTGTTGTCGCCAATCCCGCCACCACCTTTAAGCAGCTTTTGGACGGCCTGGAAGTGTTAGACGATGAAAAGCAGGTGCAGCACCAGATTGACCAGATCATTGCAAAGCTGCAACGAAAAAAGCGGCATATGGACAGCAAGATCATGGAGCATTTTACCAGCATGACGGGAGGGCAAGACCCTACCCAGTTTATTGCCGATATTCAACAGCGCAAGCCAGAGGACGCGAAGAACCGTCTGCTTGCCCGTGCGGAACTGTTCAAAATGTTGGGACAGTTTACCCCTGACGAACGCCGTCCTGTGGTAATTTCTGACCATGAGGATGAGCTTTTGGAGCATAGCAGGGGCTACGGCAAGGGAAGCAAACCCGAAGATTATCTGGACGCATTTGCGGACTATGTTAAGACCAATCTGAATGAGATCGCTGCCCTGAATATTGTCTGCACAAGGCCGAAAGAGCTAACTCGTGAAAGCCTGCGGTCCCTGCGCCTGACACTGGACAGAGAGGGCTTTACCACTCAGAAGCTTAATACTGCTGTTTCACAGATGACCAATGAAGAAATTACCGCCGATATTATTAGCCTGATACGCCGGTATGCGATTGGTTCCGCTCTAATTTCCCACGAAGCCAGAATCAGACGGGCAGTAGACAGGCTGAAAAAGGCACACAAGTTCTCCAGGCAGGAATTGAACTGGATTGCCAGAATGGAAAAGTATCTGATGGAGGAATCTGTCCTAAATGTGGACGTATTTAATGAGGACGGACGCTTTAAGGTGTGGGGCGGTTTTGGGAAAATCAATAAAGTATTTGGAAACAAACTGGAAACCATTATTGGGGAACTCAACAAATATCTGTACGATGACGGGGGCATAATCGCATGATTTATACTCCTAAGTATTCACAAACCCACCTATATAGAACCTGATCTATATACAACTGGAAGAATGGAGATCTTTGATGACTATTGCAGACGTTATTTGCAAATTTAACACCACGCCGTTTCTTTTTGTCGGATCAGGAATGACTAGGCGTTATTATGGTTTGCCTGATTGGAAGGGCCTTTTAGAGCATTTTGCTTTGGAGATTAAAAACGATCTATTTATATATAGTGCATATGAAAGCAGAGCTAAAACGTTGCCTTGCCCAGCGGGACTTCTTCCCAAAGTTGCAGCGTTGATTCAACGAGATTATGATGAAAAATGGTTTGCAAACGAAGTGAGTCGCATGGTCGAAGGCCCAGTATTAGAGCAAATCAGGGAGGGGCTTTCCCCGTTCAAGGCAGAAGTTGCTGGATTTATCATTCGTAATGCCGTTATTAATGAACGTTATCAATTAGAGATTAATAAACTTACCGAAATTGCAGAAAAGAGCATTACCGGTATCATCACAACGAATTATGATGTGTTCCTGGAAACACATTTTCCAGGTTTTAAGAAATACGTAGGACAAGGAGAGCTTATATTTTCCCCTATCCAAGGAGTGGCCGAAATCTATAAAATCCACGGCTCTGTTGAAGAACCGCGCAGTTTAGTAATAAATGAGAGTGATTACCAGGAGTTTGATGCAAAAAGCGCCTATCTTGCCTCAAAATTAATGACTATTTTTATGGAATACCCTATTATATTTATGGGCTATTCCATTGCTGACCCTAATATTCAGAATATCTTGAAGTCAATCACCAGTTGTTTAGAGACAGGGCAGATGGAACAACTTCAAAATCGCTTTGTTTTTGTAGAATATAAGCCTGATATGTCGGAAGCAGAGGTTACTCCTTATGCAATCATGATTGATGGCAAGTCATTACCTATGACACGAATCACATTGTCAGATTTTTTGCCTCTATATACAGAGATTGGTAGGAAGAAGGGCAAAATACCGGTTCGTATTTTACGTCGTTTCAAGGAGGATTTGTATTCTTTTGTGATTACTAATTCGCCTGTAGGAACTCTTCGGGTCGCTTCGATTGACGATGGTAGAATTTTAGATGACGATATGGTTCTAGCAATTGGAAGAGCTGATAAGCTGGGGATTAAAGGGTTAAGTGGCATCACTGGGAATCAATGGTATCGTAATATTATAGTTGAGGATCTTGCTTTTTCAGCAGACGAACTTCTGGAGTTTGCCTACCCTGATCTGATCAAACAAAACTCTAATCGTCTCCCGATTCATAAATATCTGGCATTAGCCGAAAAAAGGCACCCTGAATGTGAGAAAAAAGCTATAGCATACTTTTGATACTTTTATATCAGGAACTATGCGAAAATATCGAGGCAGTAGTGGCTATCATTCTGTTGCAGATATTTGGGAGCATGAATCTTCTGATATCAGTCGTCTTACAAGATTAATTGCTCAACTGCCAGAACATGAGCTTAATGTCAATGAACTTGAGGTTATCCTACAGCGACTTTTTGAGGATAGGGATATATTGGAAAAGCTTGATCCTCCGGTTCGCTCCAATTTCAGACTGCTAATTCTTATTTATGACTATTTGAAATGGGGCAAAAAATAAAAGAGCCTCCCGACTAAAGCACTCATAAATGAACACCGTACGGGAGACCCTTTTCCACTTTTGAAACGACACCATTCAAGCCGCAGCACTATCATTAGCACCTAACTTGTATAGCACCAAATATATTATACTACACAAACAATAAAAAAGTCAATATAATTTTGGAGGTCCAACACGGTAATTGAACGAGTAAACAAACTGTTAACAAAAAATCCAACAAAGAAAAGA
>CAMWQV010000186.1 GCA_947176425.1 uncultured Clostridia bacterium | reverse complement strand
CGTGCCGACGCATATATTCTGCGTCTGTGCGGAATCATCAAACGGCTGGCAGTGGACCGCCTGCATATTGTCGGTGATCTGTTCGACCGCGGTTCACGGCCTGACCAGATTCTGGATACTTTGATTGCCTATCGTGATGTTGACTTCCAGTGGGGCAACCATGATGTGGTCTGGATGGGCGCGGCGGCAGGAAGCCCGATTTGTATTCTGACCGTTCTCAAAACGACTTTAGCATACAATAATTTAGATATGTTGGAGACCGGATATGGGATCAGCCTGCGGACATTGGACCAGATGGCGGAACATATCTATGCAGATTCAGACCTTACGCTCTGGCGTCCGAAGGATGAGAACCGCGGCGGGCAGAGCTGGCGTGACAGTGCGCGGATGCACAAAGCCATAACTGTCATGATGCTGAAAGCAGAGGCGGCTGTCATTGCCCGCAACCCTGATTTCAAGCTCGACGGACGCGACTTCATCAATCAGATTGATTACGCCGCCGGAACCGTTTGCTGCGGCGGAAAGACTTACCCGATGCGCGAGTGCGACTTTCCTACCGTTGACCCTGCTGATCCCGCCCGCTTCTCACCGGAGGAAGAAGCAGTCCTTCAGGACCTTGTTCGAGGCTTTCGTGAGAGCGAACGCCTGCAGCGGCACACACAGTTTCTTTATGCCCAGGGCGCAGTCTATATGTGCTTTAACGGGAATCTTCTTTATCACGGCGCGGTGCCGATGACAAAGGACGGGGGCTTTGCAGAGGAAGTTTTTGACGGAAAGGCATACAGCGGCAAAGCGCTCTTTGATTACTGCGACCGCCGCGCCCGTGAAGGATATTTTTCGCCGGAAGGAAGCAGCGAACGGCAGGCGGGGCAGGATTTTCTGTGGTATCTCTGGTGCGGACCGCTCTCGCCTATTTACGGACGCAGTGCAATGACCACTTTTGAACGTATCTATATAGATGATCCCGAAACACACAAGGAAATTAAAAATCCATATTATCAATGTATTGCCGCCCCTTCTGCCGCTGAGAAAATTCTGACGGAATTCGGTCTGACTAACAGTGCGTGCCATATCATCAACGGTCATGTCCCTGTCCGTGCGTCGGAGGGAGAGAACCCTGTGAAAGCCGGAGGAAAACTCATCGTGATTGACGGCGGCTTCTGCCGTGCGTACCACCAGAAGACCGGTATTGCCGGATATACGCTCGTCTACAACAGCCACGGTCTTACGCTGCGCACACACCAGCCTTTTGAAAGCGCCGAGAAAGCGATTCGAGAGGATGAGGACATTTTGAGCCGCAGTGAGCCTGTTTATACGGCTCCGCACCGTATTCTTATTGCGGATACCGATGCCGGTCGGGAGCAGGCGGAACTGATTAATGATCTTCGGAAGCTGATAGCGGCGTTTCGGTCAGGCGCTATCCAAGAGGATGTGGGATGAATGCATATGAATTATGTAATGTCTGACATTCATGGAGAACAGGATCGATATGATCGGATGCTGAAAGAGATTCATTTTTCTTTGGATGATACTCTGTATGTGATCGGAGATGTAATGGATCGCTTTCCTTTTGGGGTCAATATTTTGAGAGACATTATGGCCCGTCCCAACGTCCAGCTCATTCTAGGCAACCATGAACTGATGTGTTTAACAACTTTTGAGAAACAAAATGATGTTAGTGCAAAGCAGCATTGGATGCGTAATGGCGGAGAACCAACTTATAATGACCTTATAAGTCTGCCGTCTGAGGAGCGAAAAGCTATCCTGTCGTACCTGTCAAAACTGCCTGACCACTTGGATATTCATGTGAACAAGCGGAAATTCCATCTGGTCCACGGGTTTCCGGGTAAAAATACGCATGACCGCATTTGGCATCGGCCTTCTCGTACTGACCGAAATCCCTTCTTGAACAAGAGAACTGTAATCATTGGTCATACCCCCGTATTTGATCTTAACGATAATGCATTCTTCGATATTTTTCGCTGTTTGAAGGGAGCAGCTGATAACCATTATAAAATTAAACATACAAAAGAATTTATTGACATTGACTGCGGCTGCGGAAATGATATGTCCGCCCGCCGGTTAGCGTGTCTGCGCTTGGAGGACATGGCGGAGTTCTATACTTGACCGCTTGTAAGCGTTTGGCGTGGCCTCTGAAAACAACCTGCTGCCGTCAACTTCATTTCCGTTTCTGCATATGATGCAAGAACGAACTGGAGGGTGGAATGTCTATGAAGCGATGTGTCACACTGGAAGAAGCGGCGGAGGCCGTCTGCGAGCAAAATTCTATCCCGCCGCTGATTTTTCAGCTTCCGCCTGAACAGGGGCGAAAGATACTGGAAAAAGCGCAGGATTCCCCGGTTTATCTATATCCGGCGGATATTTCAGTCAGTGAAGTTAACACTGGAAATTGGGGTGCGATTCCGGTCTATTTTGTTATGCCACAGCACAGTGTTCCCCGCCATGTGATTTTCTATATTCACGGCGCGGGCTGGGTGTTCGGCAGTTTTCACACCCATGAGAAGCTTGTCAGAGAGCTGTCCGCAAGAACGGACTCGCTAGTGGTTTTTCCGGAATACTCTCGTTCTCCCGAGGCAAAATATCCAGTCGCCATTGAGCAATGTTATTTTATACTTTCACACCTTTGGGAGATCATCGGAGACCGCTTCCCTGCGATTTTCCGGAATACTCTGACTGTCGCTGGTGACAGCGTTGGCGGCAATATGGCAATCGCAATGACGCTGATGGCCAAGAAACGAAAGGGACCAATGATCCAAAAACAGCTTTTATACTATCCTGTAACCAACGCCTGCTTTCATACGCCAAGCTACTGCCAATTTGCTGTAAATTATTATCTGTATCGTGCCGGAATGCAGTGGTTTTGGGATCAATATACCGTCTGCGAAGCCGACCGGAAGCAGATTACAGCCTCTCCCCTGCGGGCTGCTGTAGACTGCCTGCGGGGATTTCCAAAGACTATGATTATCAATGGTCAGGCGGACGTTCTGCGCAGTGAGGGTGAAGCCTTTGGAGAAAAGCTCCGCTGTGCAGGCGTGGAGGTTACAACACTTTATGTGCCAGGCATCATTCATGATTTTGTGATGCTGAATGCTCTTGATCAGACAAACGCCTGCCGCCGGGCAATGGACGCCTCTACGCAGTGGATCAACCAAAACAACCAATAAAGTCTTTCAAAGTCTCCGGTTCTATTCCGTATTCCGCCCTTGACACCATTGGCAGGAAAGAGTAAAATCAATTATCGCGGATTTCCGGAATATTTAGATATAAAAAGGAGGCTGTTTTTAATGAATACCGTCGTTGATCGTTTCATTCGCTACGCCAAGATCTACAGCGAGAGCGATCCCCATACTCCCGCCGGTACGATCCCCAGTACTGACCGTCAATTTGATATGGCGCGTTTGTTGGTGGAAGAACTTCATAATATAGGTGTAGACAACGCTTTCGTAGACGAGAAGTGCTACGTTTATGCCCAAATTCCAGCCACCGCGGGGTATGAACTTCTGCCTGCGGTCGGACTGATTGCCCATATGGATACCGCACCGGATGTCACGGGCAAAGATATAAAACCTCAGATCATCCGCTATGAAGGCGGCAATATCGTACTGAACCAAGAGAAAAACATCGTCATGGAATCAGCCCTGTTTCCTGAGTTGGAACGCTTCAAGGGACAGGAGCTGATCTGTACGGATGGAACTACATTGCTTGGAGCAGACGATAAAGCCGGTATCGCAATCATCGTTCAGGCGGTAGAAGAACTGCTGACAGATGGCGGTCCCCATGGAAAGTTATGTCTGGGCTTTACTCCCGACGAAGAAATCGGCCGAGGAGCCGATGCCTTTGATGTAAAGAACTTCGGGGCTGATTTTGCTTTCACTGTGGACGGCGGAGATATCAGCCACTATGAGTACGAGACATTTAACGCGGCCAGTGCATCAGTAGATATTAACGGATTCAGTATTCATCCTGGTTCTGCAAAAGATAAAATGAAAAATGCCCTGCTGCTGGCGATGGAATTCAACGCTTTGCTGCCTGCGATGGAGACGCCGAGCCATACCGAGGGCTATGAGGGCTTTTTTCATTTGACAGAACTTCACGGACAAGTAGAGCAGGCACACATGAACTACATTATTCGGGATCACAGCATGGAGCGTTTTCAGCAGCGCAAAGCTGTAATTCAAAAAGCTGTTCAGCAGTTGAATTTACGCTATGGTCCTGACACAGTTCATATAGAGCTGAAAGACCAGTATTACAATATGTATGAAATTTTGAAGGACTGTATGGATGTCGTTCATTTGGCGGAGAAAGCTATGATGAAGGCTGGGGTAAACACCCCCACCCACTCCCCCATTCGCGGCGGTACGGATGGCTGCCGGCTGACTTATATGGGATTGCCCTGCCCTAATTTGCCCACCGGCGGCTATAATGCCCACGGACGGTTTGAATATGTTCCGGTGGAGTCACTGAAAACCGGAGTAAAAATCATTCGTGAGCTTGTATCTCCTGACTTGCTGGAACGGACTCATTTTAAGAAGACAGTATAAAAAATGCCTGTTTCCTCCCCATCGTTTACGGAAGGAAACAGGCATTTTTAGATGACAATTATTTCGCCGCGCCGTCAACCGCAGCTTCATTATCGAAGTCCTCTTTCTCTTTAGGAATCACGATATTCAGGATAATAGCCAGGATTGCAGCGGGGACAATACCGGAACCGCCGAAAATCAGCTGTACGCTCTGCGGAAGTCCAGCCAGTGCGCCGGAAGTAGCGCCTAAACCATAGCCCAGGCCCATTGCGATTGAAACAATCGTCACAACGCGGTTAGTAACGCCGTATTTCGTCAGCAGTTTGATACCGGATACCGCAATAGATGAGAACATCATCACAGCCGCGCCGCCCAGTACGCTCTGGGGCATAATCGAGATCACTGCGGCCAGTTTCGGAGACAGTCCGGCAAGAATCAGGAAAATCGCGCCGCAAGTCAGGGCCATACGATTGACTACCTTTGTCATTGTAACCAGTCCGACATTCTGAGAGAAGGACGTTGTAGGCAGGCAGCCGAACAAAGAGGAGATAAACGAACCGCAGCCGTCGCAGATAACGCCACCGGAGAGTTCCTGCGCGGTGGCTTCACGGCCCATACCGCCTTCGATACAGCCGGAGATGTCGCCGATGGTTTCCACTGCTGTTACCAGGAACATAATAATAATAGATAAAATAGCGTGAAGATCAAATGAAGGTTTAACGGGCATAATTTTAGGGATAGAGAACCATTGTGCTTCGCCGACCTTCGCCCAGTTCACATACCAAGCTGCATTCGCGCCAGATTCCAGCGTATGGGGCATTGTAACTCCCATAACCTTTGCGACTATATAGCCGACGATAATACCGAACAAGATAGAGG
>CAMWQV010000185.1 GCA_947176425.1 uncultured Clostridia bacterium | reverse complement strand
CAGTACGTACTGGGCAGAATATAATAACAGATGGGATGTGTAGTATGAGCCATTCTCTGCAAGTAATCGCCTATATCCGCAGTGATTTCCCCACAAAATTCGGCATCCCGCGTCAGAGCGGCCTTGTTGACGCCCTCCGCGCCGCGGTCGTTTTCGAGCCGGAGTACCGCAGTCCGGAAGCCGTGCGGGGATTAGAGGAATTTTCCCATATCTGGCTGATCTGGCAGTTCAGCCGTGCTGTGCGGGAGAAGTGGTCTCCGACGGTCCGGCCTCCGCGTCTGGGCGGCAATCAACGTTTGGGCGTGTTTGCCACGCGGTCTCCATTCCGGCCCAATCCCATTGGGCTGTCAGCTGTCCGGCTGGAAGGAATCACGTTAGACAGTCCGGACGGTCCCCTGCTTCAAATCGCCGGTGCGGACCTGCTGGACGGCACCCCCATTTACGACATCAAGCCATACCTTCCCTACGCCGACGCTTACCCGGACGCTGCCAGCGGTTTTGCGGGACGGGTCCAGCGGCTGACCCTGCAAGTGAACTGTCCCGCAGAACTGCTGGCATCGGTCCCGGCGGAAAAACAGGCGGCGCTGCTGGGCGTGCTGTCCCAGGACCCGCGGCCTTCCTATCAGGACGACCCCCGGCGCGTTTACGGAATGTCTTTTGCCGGTCTGGAGGTGCGCTTCTCTGTGGACGGAGACCGGCTGCACGTTTTGGAAATCATAGGATGAATTTCATCTTATTTCCCTCTGTTTGGTGGTGAATTATCTTTTATTATCAGAAAAATTTTGTGATTTTAAAAAAGTGTACTGTACTTTTGCCGTCCGGTCTGCTATAGTGAAATGCATATAGTTCGTATAGAAAATGTTAACAGACAGACAAGGAGCATGCAAATGGATATCTTTTCCCTGTTTACTCTCTGCGGCGGCATTGCCTTCTTTCTTTACGGCATGTCCACCATGTCCTCCCGGCTGGAGAAATTGGCCGGAGGCAAACTGGAGCAGCTTCTGAAAAAGATGACCTCCAACCCTGTTAAAAGCCTCTTGCTTGGGGCCGGCATCACAATCGCGATTCAGTCCTCTACCGCTGTTACTGTTATGTTGGTCGGCCTGGTCAACTCCGGCATCATGGAGTTGGGACAGACCATCGGCGTTATTATGGGGTCCAATGTCGGCACGACGCTGACGGCCTGGATTCTGTCCCTGTCCGGTATCGAAAGCGACAATATCTGGCTCCAGCTGCTGAAACCCGAGGTATTCGCCCCGGTCGTGGCACTGGCCGGCGTAATCCTGCGGACGATGGCAAAAGACGGCAAAGTGCGCAGCGCCGGTACGATCATGGTGGGCTTTTCGATCCTCATGTACGGCACAACTATGATGAAAGACGCCGTTGCTCCTTTGGCGGATAAGCCCGAATTTACCGCAATCCTGACCATGTTTACAAACCCATTCCTGGGAATCGTCGTGGGCGCGGTGCTGACCGCTGTGGTGCAGTCCTCTGCGGCCTCTGTCGGTATTTTGCAGGCTCTGTCCCTGACCGGCAGCATTTCTTACGGCATCGCCCTGCCGATTATTATGGGGCAGAATATCGGTACCTGTCTCACCGCCCTGCTGACCAGCATCGGCGTCAACCGCAACGCCCGCCGGGTCTCTATTATTCATGTGTCGTTTAATCTCATCGGCACGGCGATTTTCCTGGTGGCCTTCTATGGCAGCGACCTTTTTTTCCACTTCACGTTTATGGATGTCCTGATCCGACCGACCGGCGTCGCTATGCTGCACAGCGTTTTCAATATCGCGACGACAATCCTCCTCCTGCCCTTTACCAAGCAGATGGAACGTCTGGCGTATTTCATCATTAAAGAGGAGGAAGAAGCAAAACCGGAATGCGTATTTATCGACTCCCGCCTGCTGGCAACGCCGTCTGTGGCTGTGGCTGAGTGCGGCGCGAAGACAGTCGAGATGGCGCGGCTGGCGGAGGACACAATTCTGAAAGCTCTCAGCCAGCTGGAAAAATACGATGAAAAAGTTGCCGCTGAAGTGCGGAAAAACGAGGACAAGCTGGATATGTATGAGGACCAGCTGGGGACGCTGCTGGTGCAGATCAGCGGGAAAGCAATTTCTGACAGTGACAGCCGCAGTGTTTCAAAACAGCTGCATACCATCGGCGATTTCGAGCGCATCGGCGACCATGCTTTGAACCTGCTGGGGACGGCGGAGGAAATGCACGAAAAAAATATCAGCTTCTCCGGCCCGGCGCGGAACGAGCTGTCTACGCTGCTGCACGCCCTGCGGAAGATACTGAACGAGACAACCCGTGCTTATGCGGAAAACGATCTGGCGCTGGCGGCAAAAGTAGAGCCGCTGGAGCAGGTGATTGACGCCCTGATTGCGGAGATTAAATCCAATCATATCGCCCGTTTGCAGACGGGAGACTGCACGATTGAGCTGGGCTTTGTTCTGTCCGACCTGCTGACGAACTGCGAGCGTGTGAGCGACCACTGCTCGAATATTGCCGTTGCACAGATCGAAACCGCCCAAAACGCTTATCAGGCCCACGCTTACCTGAACGGCATCAAAAATGAGGGGAATCAGGAGTTTCAGTCCGCGTTCGATACATACCGCAAGCGGTTCAGTCTCGACGAGGACAGTGCGCCCCGCTGACGGCTTCATACGGAGGAATACAGGATGCCCAAAAAAAATCTGCGGAATACAAAAGGCCGTATTATATCAGCGGCCTGGAAGCTGTTCTATGAGCAGGGGTATGAGGATACGACGGTGGAGGATATCGTTTTCGAGTCCGAGACTTCCAAAGGGTCGTTTTACCACTATTTTAACGGAAAAGACGATCTCTTGGGAACACTCGCCCATGTCTTCGATGAAAAATACGAGGAACTGAAAACCACGATGGACCCCGCCATGCACGCTGCCGACAAACTGCTGTATCTCAATCACGAGCTGTTCGCCATGATTGACGCCAGCGTTTCCCTGGACCTGCTCACCCGTCTGCTCTCCACACAGCTGCTTGCCCGCGGGGAAAAACATCTGCTGGACCGCAGCCGCACCTATTTCAAGCTCCTCCGCCAGATTATTTCCGACGGGCAGCGCGGCGGGCAGCTCCGCGCCAATTTTACCGTGAATGAAATCGTAAAAGCCTACGCGTTATGGGAGCGGGCGCTGCTCTATGACTGGTGCCTCTGCGGCGGCGAGTATTCGATCACCGCCTATTCCGACCGCATGACCCCCCTGTTTCTCGACAGTTACCGCGTACCGCAAGCTTAGTTGAACAAAAAGTTTTTTCTCCGGTTCACCCGGATTCTACAGCAGCGTCTGGTAAAAAAACCTGTATTCACAATATAATATTGTTATAAACCGGAACGATGTACAGAATAGATTCTATACGTCGTTCTGTATTTTATTCTTGCTTAGAGTGTGGTATGATACCGGGCGTTCACGAAATTTTAAAGGAGAGTATATGTACATGACTACCGCACAAATTTGTATCATCTTAGCGATTGCCGTCTATCTGATCGGCATGATCGGGGTCGGCGTCTTCTTTAACCGGACAGGCAGCTCGTCCTCTGACGACTTCTATCTTGGAGGCCGCCGTCTTGGCCCCATTGTCACCGCCATGAGCGCCGAGGCGTCCGACATGAGCAGCTATCTGCTGATGGGCCTCCCCGGACTGGCGTATCTCTGCGGCGTGGCGGAGGTCGGCTGGACGGTCATCGGTCTGGCCGCCGGAACGTATCTGAACTGGCTGATTGTTGCCCGCCGCCTGCGCAATTATTCCGCTGCAACCGGCGCGATTACGATTCCGGACTTTTTCTCCCGCCGCTACGGAGACAAACGCCATATCCTGGCCTGTATCGCCGCCGTGATTATCCTGATCTTTTTTGTCCCCTATACCGCGTCCGGCTTCAAGGCTGTCGGTACGCTGTTCAACAGCCTGCTGGGAGTCGATTACCATGCCGCGATGATTGCCGGCGCACTGGTCATCATCGGCTATACGGTGCTGGGCGGTTTCCTGGCCGTGTCCACAACGGACTTGGTACAGAGCATTGTTATGACAATAGCGCTGGCGATTATTATTGTTTTCGGCATCCGTGAGGCGGGCGGCTGGGATACGGTCATGGCTAACGCGCAGGCCCTTCCCGGTTATCTGATTTTGACACAGGGATATGATTCCGCCTCCGGTACAGCGGCTTCCTTTGGCGCGCTGAGCATCGTTTCCACGCTGGCCTGGGGTTTAGGCTATTTTGGTATGCCCCATATCCTTCTGCGCTTTATGGCAATCGAGGATGGGGAAAAACTGAAAGTCTCCCGCCGGATTGCTTCTGTATGGGTTGTAATCTCAATGTTTGTCGCGATTTTAATCGGCATCGTCGGCTACGGCGTTTCTGTTTCAGGAAAAATTCCTTTCCTGACCACCAGTGCGGATTCTGAGACAATCGTGATTCAGATGGCGGATTTAATGGGCAGAAACGGTATCTTCTTTGCGCTGGTCGCCGGTGTGATTCTGGCCGGTATTCTGGCAGCAACGATGTCAACTGCCGATTCCCAGCTGCTGACCGCCGCGTCCAGCGTATCACAGAACCTGATGGAAGAATTTTTCGGCATTAAAATGAGCGCGAAAAACTCTATGCTTGCGGCGCGGGGTACCGTTATTGCGATTGCAGCAATCGGCGTTATTTTGGCCTGGGACCCGAACAGTTCTGTTTTCCGGGTCGTATCCTTCGCGTGGGCTGGTTTCGGCGCGGCGTTCGGACCCGTTATGCTGTTCGCCCTCTTCTGGAGACGCTCCAACCGTCAGGGCGCGCTGGCCGGTATGATCGCCGGGGGTGTCATGGTGTTCGTATGGAAATACCTGATTGCGCCAATGGGCGGCGCGTGGGCGATTTATGAACTGCTGCCCGCCTTTATCGTGGCGTCTGTTGCTATCGTCGCAGTCAGTCTGGCTACCGGAGAGCCTGACAAGAAAATTACCGAGATGTACGATCAAGTACAGAAAATGTAAATTTTACAGGGCCGCCCAGTTCAGGCGGCCCTGTTTTTTACCGGTCAGGCAGAACAAAACCCGCAGAACCTATTGCAGTCCTGCGGGTTTTACTATGGCAGCGGGAGAAGGATTCGAACCCTCACATACGGAGTCAGAGTCCGCTGTGCTACCTTTACACAATCCCGCTGTGTTCATAACGAACATGTTTTATTATACGCATTTTTTCCCATTTGTCAAGCCCTAATTTCAAAAAACATCAAAATTTTTTGAGCCCCATTCAGGCGGGCCCAAAGGCCCGCCCAAGTGGAATCATTTTATTTTGCGTGCTGCCAGAAGGAACCGATGGGTCCGTCCCTCGATCACACCATTCCGCTCCAGGAGTTCTTGGGCGTGATATAAATTGGGCAGGCAGTCCCGCACACGGAATCCCGGAAACTCCCACTCAATAATC
>CAMWQV010000184.1 GCA_947176425.1 uncultured Clostridia bacterium | reverse complement strand
TTCTTAAGGAATTTTGTAATCAGAGGCTGCGCCCATCAAATAAAGCGACTCATCGAATCCGCTGTGTCTTATCCAATAACCACCTGCTTCTTGAAGAAAATTCAGAGTTTTTCCGTTTAATCTGTCGGTTTTATACAACATCCAGTAGGGGAAACACCATTCATTCTGCAAGAATTTCTGACCATTTTCAATCAGGTAATCCATCAGACTATTATCGTTCCCCGCGTAGCCAATGAAAATAGGATGATAGTTTGTGAAGATAACATTCAAGGCGTTTTTCCAATTATCATGCAATACTTCCAATTCATTTGTTTTATTTTTAGGGTCAAACAGCAAGTCCCGGTGAATTTTGACAATCGTAGGTCTGGTTACATGTCCCGTTATGTAGTGGGCCAAAGCCTCGTGACCGATTACCAGGGGAAGCACTTGGGAATAGTAGCTCACAGCATCTTCCACAAGATGATCGAAATTTGTTGTTATTACTACATTATGCGGCGTTTTTGTTAACAAATAAGCCAGCATGACGTAGCCTGCGTTTGGTTTTGCGTGTTCCATCAGTTTTTCCAGATAATTATATCCGTCTATGGGCTGACGGTTGAAGCGGCGTTCATAATACTGGCTGTAGAAGCTGTATTGATTCTCTTCTGTTATTCCATTCTCGGATTTCCAGTTACTATGTGCAGTACCATTGCGCTCCAGGAGTTCTTTCTCCCAAATATCAACAAGCTCCTGACCTGACTTGATTCCGGAAGTTATGGAAGCTCCCGCGCCGAGAACAAAGCAGAATTTTCTGGGATGCGTTCCATAGGAAACATCCTTCATTTCTTTAATAAATCCACTGATAGACAATTCTTCAAAACTCATTTTTATATTCTCCGCTTGTATATTTAATGCAAAAGAAAGTATTACTGTGGGGCATCTTATAAGAACAGTATATACTGTTTGCTGGCAGAATGCAAGTATCTGTAGAAAATTTCTGTTGAATGGAAAGCACTTCAGGCCACGAAAAACGATCGGCAGACGGTATTGCCGTTTTACCCTGTGCCAGCCGCCGGAAAGCGTAAAATAACAGTGGAAAACAACCGAAGATTGTGGTATACTATCCATACCGTCAAACCGGACAGCCGCACGCCGTCCGCGGAAAAGAAGGAGGAATGAAAATGCAATATATTCTGATTGCAATCGGAGTGATTCTGCTGATTTTGTTGGTAACAAATATCCACGTTGTCCAGCAGTCACGGGCCTATGTAGTGGAACGTCTCGGCGCATACAGTGCAACTTGGGGCGTGGGGATGCACGTCAAGCTCCCGATTCTGGACCGGGTTGCGAAAAAAGTGAGCCTGAAAGAACAGGTCGTTGATTTTGCGCCCCAGCCGGTCATTACCAAAGACAATGTTACAATGCAGATTGACACGGTTATTTATTTTCAGATTATCGATCCAAAGCTCTATACCTACGGCGTGGAGCATCCCATGAGCGCGATTGAGAATCTGACCGCTACCACTCTGCGTAATATCATCGGCGATTTGGAGCTGGACCAATCCCTAACCAGCCGCGACCATATCAACACCCAAATGCGCGCCATTCTGGACGAAGCCACGGACCCCTGGGGCATTAAAGTCAACCGCGTGGAGCTGAAAAACATCATTCCGCCCCGTGACATTCAGGATTCCATGGAGAAGCAGATGCGCGCCGAACGCGAACGCCGGGAAGCGATTTTGCAGGCGCAGGGCCAGAAGGAAAGCCAGATTCTGGTTGCAGAAGGCGAGAAGCAGTCCGCGATTCTGCGTGCGGACGCGGCAAAGCAGGCGGCGATTCTGGAAGCGGAAGGCCGTGCGGCGGCTATTTTGAAGGTGCAGCAGGCACTGGCGGATTCCATCAAGCTGCTGAATGACGCCAACCCAAACGATCAGGTCGTGAAACTGAAAGCGCTGGAGGCATTCCAGGCGGCGGCGGACGGCAAGGCGACAAAAATTATTATTCCCAGCGAGATTCAGGGCCTGGCAGGTCTGGCCAGCAGCGCGAAAGCGTTAATGGAGTCGGACCGCTGACCGTAATAAAAGCTCCCCTTTCCAGTAACGGAAGGGGGAAGCTTTTTTTACTGTATGTTTTTAATATTGGTCTCAGTCAGGGGCATAAAGGGAATTTCCAGTTTTTCCGCGCCGCCCAGAATCCCCTCGCGCCACTCGTCATAGCCGCTTTTGTCAATTGGCGTGTCTGTGCTGTAATCGACGGGGTTTCCGTATTCTATGATATAGTAAACGACACCGTCGCCGTCTTTGTCGGCGCTGTCCGGAAATTTATACTCTACCAGCTCTTTCTCCCAGGCGTCCGCCATTTGCCCCGCCTGATATGTGTCTGTCTGCGGGTCATAACGCCAGAACGTATAAGGCCAGAGGGCGTCTCCGGCCCGGCCATGGTTGTGGGACCAGCCCGCCTCAATCACGCCGTTGTCATAGTATATTACCGGCGGAAATTCCGTTAACTCCTCCGTAATAGTTCCGCTGGCCTCGTCATATTTCAGCACATACTCCCGCTGCCCCGCGCTGATTTGAGACGCAGTGTATCTGACGAGCAATTCATTTTGTCCGTCCATATCCACGTCATAGACCGCAAACTGGTTCCAGTCCTCACCGGCATTTTCAAAATACCCTAAATCTTGCCCGGTATGATCTTTGTGGTTATAATAGAAGTCCTCAAGTACTTGGGTATAGGCGGCCAGCATCGCATCCGCACTGATGACCGGTTCCTGCCCTGACGGAAGCGGAGCGGCAATAACAGCGTCCGGCTGTCCGGATTCGTCCGCCGCAGCGGCAATCTGCCGGTCGGAATCCTTCCAGTAGGCATCTGCTTTCGGCTTGCCGCAGGATGCTAATACCGGCAGCGTTAATGCAAGCACCAGACCGCCGCAGATAATTTTTTTCTTTCTCATTGTGAACCTCCTGAAAATATCATATGATTTATAGAATTGCGGAGAGGTCGAACCCTTCCGCAATCGCCTCTATATCCGCCTTTGTCAGATAAAATCCGTCTTCCCATATATCGCCTAAAATATTGACGTTGACGAAAGATTTTTCTCTGTCCGCGAAGATCAGCCCCTTGGACGGCCCCAAGGCCAGCAGCAGTTTTACACCGTTTTCAGTGGTATATTCCCATTGCTCATATTCGTCCAGGTCGCCTACATTCAGGGAAACTGTGTTAAAATACCCCTTGACGTTTCTTGTAAATTGATAGTTTGTTACAGAACCATCGTCCCAGAAGACGGTGCCTTCAAATGCGAACGTCCCGCCGGGATAGATATATCCCCAGGAAAATTCGTTTTCTCTTACTCCATTTTTCAGAGTGCCGTTGAGTACATTCCCGCCCCCGGCGCTGGAAAAGATACTGTTCGGGTCATAGTCGAAGATCCTCGGTCCCAGCAGCTTCAGATCATACCGCTCACAGATATCGTCTATTTTTTCCCGCATGACCTCGTCATAACAACTATAAGCGTCATATTCCGCCGTCGCCCAATAGTCGTCATTGAAATCGTAATCCTGCAAATAGTCATATTCAAAATCCTGCCATTCCACACAAGCCTGGTATTCGGGACTTCCGATAAATCCCTGCAAAGAGATCATATCTACCATTCTCGCTCCGGGCACATAGCCGTCATCCGTCAGAACGGGGGAGTAAATTTCCCTGTTCCGAATCCCCACGCTCCACAGCCCGAAGAAATCCGACCCGTTGGCGGAAGCGATCACGGACATTGCCGCGGCAATAGCGGCAGCCAACAGCAGGGTGCGCCGGATATAGTGTTTTTTGACCCGCACGGGCTTTTTTTCGGACCGCAGGATATTTTGCAGCATCCGTTCCTGTGCGGCCTTATCCGGTTTCATACGCTCAAACGCGTCATGGATGTCCTTATCAGTCATAACCGCACCTCCTAAACGCTTTTTTCCAGCAGTTTTCTGGCGCGTGCCAAACGGCTGCGCACCGTAGACTGCGGACAGTGAAGCATCTTCGCGATCTCCGGAGTCCGGTAGCCCTCATAGCAGTACAGATAGATTACGGTCTTATAGTCCGGCGGCAGGTCCATGACCGCGCTGAGAATGCCGTCCACCTCAAAGGGAGCGTCAAGGGAAAGGTCCTCACAGGTTTCCAGCGTCTCGTTTTTCCGCCACCAGTGTTTCAGCGCGTCCTTGCAGGCATTGGAAGCGGTCACAATCAGCCACGCTTTTTCGTGGTCTGCGGATTGGAATTTCTTCCCGCTGGAAAGCAGCTTCAGAAACGTCTCCTGTACCATATCTTCTGTCTCTGACGCGTTTTTCATAAAAGAGAAGCAGATGCGATAGACCGTATTCACATGGCGGTTATAGATTGCGGTGATTTCTTCGTCGGAATACGACGCCACAGCACTCACACCCCTTTCAAGATAGATACGATGCAAGGGCGCAAAATGTTGCACGGCAGGAAAAATTTTCTTCCTGAACGGCTGACAGCCGGAGCGTGCAGATACTCCGGCTGTCAGTTCATTATATAAATAAATATTGTTGTCAAAAAAAGATGAAAAAGAACTTGTAAATTTTTTGAGAGTATGGTATAGTATAGGCGAGACAAATAATGGCAGGACGCGAGGGAATCCTACCTCCCCCACGCCCCTATGCGGGACCACTCAAGTTAACACCCGCCTCCCACACAATAGCAATATGCTACGCCAGTCCCTATTATAACGGATTTCTTTACTCTTTTCAAGATCTGTTTTTGAATTGGGCTTTCATTTAGGGCTTTGCGTTTGTATATATGCGGTGTGGGATGGGTATAGCTATCTCCTGCACCGCTTTTGTTTGTCTCGGCAGGAATGCCTGACGGGGCGGGACACCGCCCCTGATGGCTGAACTGTTGAGAAAACAAAAAGGAGGACTAGACCCTTGTCAGAGTTATTTGAAAAAATGTACGTGTCGCTTTTGAGCAGTACAGAGGATGTGATTGCGTATATCAGCCGTGAAATGGTAATTCCGGAGATATACGACTGGAATCGCACGCGTGAGGTACTCTTAATGCTCCAGGCCGGGCTTCAGAAGGCCGAGGACATCTATGTGGATGCTGAAGATGACGGCTGAAAAAACCGCAGAATCCCCTGCCCTTTCTTTTATGGAAGGGCAGGGGATATTTTCACGGATTAATCATTAATAATAATATCTTTCAGTTTGCGTTTCGGTACATAATGTACGTCATTTTCATCCCGGTAATAGGGAGTTGGTTTGTCCGGTTCGATTTCCTTGAGCACGATCTCCTCCGCCGGTTTCCCTACAGCCACAACCAGCAGCGGCGCGAGATTTTCGGACAGTCCCAACGCCTCTTTTACTTTTCCGGCCTCAAAACTGCCGATCATACATCCGCCCAGTCCCATTGCAGTGGCCGCCAGCAAAATCGTCTGCGCCGCGATTCCCACGTCTTTCTGGAACC
>CAMWQV010000183.1 GCA_947176425.1 uncultured Clostridia bacterium | reverse complement strand
GAATCTGGATCGGTCAGACCAGAGACAAATGCAATACTTTCCTGCGCCCATGATGCAAAATTTCCCGCATCATCAAAGCGTTCTCCGGCATTTGATGTCAAACCGAGCAGCGTTGCGGTACGTGCCAGCATGACCGCAGCCTCCTGGCGCGTGATGGAACCGTTCGGATTAAACACAGTTTCCGATACGCCGTTGACAATGCCTAACGTATAAGCAGCGCATACCGCCGCACTGTCTGTATCACGGAAATCCGCCGTCGGGGTCAGTTTTTCTGCGGCAAGATAAGCGGCGATGTCTGTATTGGTGTGCTTCTCAATCAAGACGATCATCAAGCGGCAGAATTCTTCCCGTGTGATATCACTGCGGTAGCCGCTTTGCAGATCATAGGGAGCAAGACCGGAAGAAATCGTCTCCCAGACGCCCTCCCGCGCCCAGTTGGAGGGCGTATTTCCCGGCGTAGCAGATGGACGGTCCCAGACCATATGTGCATCGGTAAAGTCTTCCAGGTTCATATCAAAATAGTAGGGGCCCCAAGTAGTGTCCGCCAATATCCAGCGTCCGTCCACAAATATCTCATTCCATTGGTGATTGCCGCCGCTAAAACCGCTTACATTAATAGCAGGAATCCCCTGCGCCTGGAGCAATGCGGCGGTCAGCCGGGAATATCCGCTGCAAATTGCTGTCTTGCTGTCTAAAATATCATCCATAGTTGGGACCGCAATACCAGAATCACCATAAGCAATATTTTCCGAAACCCATGTTGTGACAGCTTTGACTTTTTCGTAATCAGAATTGATTCCGTTGGTAATTATACGGGAAAGTGTGGTAATCCGCTCACTTTGATCCTCCAGGCATTGGCCGGGATTGAGCCATTCTTCACGAGCGTTGCGGTACAAAGTCGTTTTGAACTCATGCGTGATGTTTTGAAGGAATGCGTCGCTGAATGCAAGGGGTCCTATATATTGTAAATTAGAAGGGAACTTAAAATCTGTCAGGCTTGTACAATCCAGAAAAGCTCCACGTTCAATAGAAGTAACATTGTCGGACATGGCGACATGAGATAACTTTGTACACTTAGAAAATACACCATCGCCGATTATAGTTACACCGGCAGGAATATCAATGCTTATTAAATTGCCGCAATTTGCAAACGCAGAGTCTCCAAGTTTTGTTACATTACTGCCCATCTTAACACTGGTCAGATTGCCGCAGTTCGCAAAAGCATAATCGCCGATAACAGTAACACTGTCTGGGATGACAATATTGGTCAGATTGCCGCAGTCCGCAAAAGCATAATCGTCGATAATAGTAACGCTGTCTGGGATAAAAATATTGGTCAGAATACTATGATTGTCACAATAGCGAAACAACCCATCACTGATAACAGTCACGCCATCAGGGATGACTACGGTAGAATCCAAGCCTCGATAGCCAAGCAATATACCATTTGAAATTGCAAAATCCCCATCATATTGAACCTCAAGCCACGGAGTATTTTCAAAACTAGAGCTGGAAATTTTTGTAATATTTTTAGAGAGAGTAACATCAGCTAAGTTGGTACATCCATAAAACGCAGAAGTTCCGACCGTTGTGACGCTATCAGGTATGACAACGCGGCTCAGATTTTTGTGGAAAAACGCAGCGGCATTGATTTCAGTTACACTGTTGGGAATAGTGACTTTACTGGCAGAACCTTGATAGGTAATCAGAAGGCCGTCTACAATGGGAAAATCTCCCATATTTTCCAACCAGGGGGTATCGTCGAATGCATCGTCGGAAATATAATCCACTTGACCTAAAAAATTAATTTCCGTTAGGTTCGTGCAGCCGGCAAATGCACGGGTACTAATATGAGTAACGCTGTCAGGGATTGTAATACTAGTCAATCCAGTACAACCAGCAAACGCCTCATAAGAAATGTTGGTAACGCCGTCAGGGATCACTACAGCACCGCCGGAGCCAGTATATTTGTCTATACCGCTGCTGCCGGCTAACAGAAAATCGCTGTCCAATGCGCTGGCTCTATTTCCCAGCGGCAGAAGCAGCACCAGACACAGGGAAAAGAAAACAGGTAGTACTCGATTTTTCATAAAAAGCCTCCTTTAAAATAGGAATTTTAGGAATTTCTATTTTATTATATCTTATTTTATAACTATGTCAACCCGGCAACTGATTTTTAGATTTTTAGCATCCATATAATTTACTGTACCTGGTGTGAGAATATCTTAACCGCACAAAACGCAATCAGCAAAGACACTATGCCCGAAAAAAAGACGGCCGCAAACTCAAGTCCCGCGCAGGCTTCAAACAGCACCCCGTACAGCGCGTTTCCCAGCGGCTGCGCACAGTTGGAAATCATCAAAATGACAGCGATTACTTTCCCAATCAGCGGCGGCGGCGTTTCCGTCTGGACAAAGGACATCATGCAGATAGAGAAAATTGTGGAACAGACCATCAGGCCGAAACAGCAGGCAGTCAATACGCAGTAACAGAACAGGTCAGAGAACGGCAGAAGCAGCGCCGCGCCTATCGGGAATACCAGCAGGGCGCAGAGGACGATCAATTTTCCGGCGTTCCGCACGTTTACTTTCTCACCAAGCACGCCCGCACAGATACCGCCCAGCAGTCCGCCTGCGGCCAGCGCGCCCTCCGCGAACCCGCAGAGTGAGTTTGCATTGTTCAGGGACAGGACTTCAGTAATGATGTAAGGCATTCCCACAAGAATCATCGCGGACAGAAACAGATTGATACAGCAGACGATAAGGACTGTTTTTCCAATCACAGGCGCGTCTTTGGAAATAAAACGGAAACTCTGTGCAATATCTGTTTTTGCCGTCTGCCAGATACTGCCGTCAGAGGGCGGCTTAACGAATGGGATACGGATAAAAATTTCCATCACAGCCGAGAGCACAAAGCACAGAATGCACATCCGCAGAACCGGAACAAGACCGTATGCGCTGTACAGAATACCGCCCAAAATCGGACCGGTGAGGCCGGAGAAAGAACCAATCATGTTAATAACGGAGTTTGCCGCCACAAACTTTTCCGGCGCGGCAAGAGCCGGTATGCTGGCCTGGACCGCTGGCTGATAGGCTCCGGCAATGCCATACAGCAGCATCAGGACAGCGGCGGTCAGCAGAACCAGGTCTGCCGTTCCCAGAAAAAAGTAATAGACTGCAATCACAAAAGCTGTGAAAAAATCCAGTGCAACCATAATGTTTCGCTTATTCACCCTGTCCGCCGCAATGCCGCCGACAGGAGAAAGCAGAATGGCGGGGATAAAGGCGCAGGCGGTGACGGCCCCGTAAAGAGCGGAAGAACCGGTCTGATTGAGCAGGTACAGGGGCAGCGCAAAACGCAGAGCCGCGTTGCCGAACAGAGAGATAATCTGTCCCACAACCACCAGGGTAAAATCACGGGTGAAAAGTTTTTGCCGCATCATAACAAATACCTCCAAAATTATTCATACCTACGTCCGGTATGTATATCCTCAAAAAGAATCTGCCCGCAGTCGGGCAGATATCTATTTGTGGTCCTGATAAAGCTGTGCCAAATCGGACAGACGGTCCATCAGGCTGTCATCCAGAATGTCCAGCCCAAAGCCCCGAGTCATCTGACGAAACAGCATGAATTTCCGGCGGGACTGCTCCACCGTAGAGTTGAACATCAGCGGATTCATCCAGATATTGGCGGCCAGCATAATCAGTTCGGCAAGTTCGGCGGGACAGTCTGTCTTGATGCTGCCGTCCGCGATTCCCTGTTCAATAATGGGTTGAATGTAATGCGGCGCGGCGTCGTCGATGGTCTCCCGCAGGACCGCATAGAGCATTTGCGGGTTGCGGCTGAACTCCGGCGCGATCATAAACAGCTGGTCCTGCACAGGACGGTCCAGCGCGGTCTTGAAAATCAGTTTCAGCTTTTCCTGGCCCGTTAAATCCGCGCGGTCGCGAATGTCCAGCAGCATTTGATTGGATTCCCGCGTCATCCGGTCCGTGACGGCGGCGAGGATGTCTTCTTTTGACTTGAAATGGTGATAAATCGCGCCTTTGCTTAACCCGCCCAGATTGTCAACGATATCCTGTATCGACGTGCGTTCATAGCCGTTTTGGAGGAAAAGACGAAAGGCGGTATCTAAAATCAGGTTTACTGTCTCTTCAGGGTGCTTGTTCCTGGCCATAACGGAGGACCCCCGTTTCATACGGTTGCTATGTTTTGCTGCCGCAAGAATAACATACCATCGGTATGTTTGTCAAGAATAATTTTACTTCAGCAAAAAATCCCCTGCCTGCCCTTTCATGGGAGGAGGGGGATTCTGCGGCTGATCAGTTGTTATCTTCGCTTTCCACAAAGATATCCTCAGCCTTCTGGAGTCCGGCCTGAAGCGCTAAGAGTACCTCTCGCGTGTGATTCCAGTCATATGTCTCCGGGATCACCATTTCACGGCTGATATAAGCGATGATATCTTCCATGCTGGTGACAAGTGATACATACATTTTCTTATACAATTGTGACACGGATAAAACTCCTTTTTGTTTTTCTCAACAGTTCCGCCGTCAGGGGTGGGAATCTTTCCCGGCCCCGTCAGGCATTCCTGCTGAGACAAACAAAAGCGGTGCAGGATATGCCTACCCCACACCGCAAATATTCAAACGCAAATCCCCGGCTGAATTTAAAATCAGACCTTGCAAAAAGAGCAGGCATCCATTATAATAGGGACTGGCGTAGCAAATTGCTATTGTGTGGGAGGAGGCTGTAAACTTGTGGTCCCGCATAGGGGCGTGGGGGAGGTCGGATTCCCTCGCGTCCTGCCTTTATTTGCCTCGCAGATACTATACCACACTCTCGAAAATTTTACAAGCAATTTTTATTATTTTTCGACCCAAAGATTTTTCACTAAATGAACTGGCAGCCGGAGCGTCTGAATACTCCGGCTGCTGATTTCCTGTTATTCAGTTTTTCAGGCTCTGCATGGGGGCGGGGATGCGGCCGCCTCTGCCGATAAACGCCTTGCTGGACCCTGTATGCACCGCCTGCACCGGTCCGGACCCCAGCAGTCCGCCGAACTCCACCATATCCCCGACTTCCCGTCCGGGCGCGGGGATAATCCGAACGGCGGTGGTTTTCGTGTTGACCATACCGATTGCGGCTTCATCGGAAATAATCGCGGAGATTGTCTCAGCAGAGGTGCTGCCGGGCACAACGATCAAATACAGCCCCACTGAACAGACGCAGGTCATAGCCTCCAGCTTGTCCAGGGTAATCGCGCCGGAGGACGCCGCCGCAATCATTCCCTCATCCTCACTGACCGGGATAAACGCGCCGGACAGTCCGCCTACAGAGGACGAGGCCATAACGCCGCCCTTTTTCACCGCGTCATTCAGCAAAGCCAGCGCCGCCGTTGTGCCGTGGACGCCGCAGACCTCCAGCCCCATTTCCTCCAGAATACGGG
>CAMWQV010000182.1 GCA_947176425.1 uncultured Clostridia bacterium | reverse complement strand
TCGTTTGTGGAGCGGGCGACGGGGCTCGAACCCGCTACCTCCACCTTGGCAAGGTGGCGCTCTACCAGATGAGCTACGCCCGCGAAAAATGGTGCCTCCGGTCGGAATCGAACCAACGACACGCGGATTTTCAGTCCGCTGCTCTACCAACTGAGCTACAGAGGCATATAGACGCTGATAAAAGAACCAGACGCCTACGGAAAGTGAGAAAATGGCGACCCAGAACGGGCTCGAACCGTCGACCTCCAGCGTGACAGGCTGGCGTTCTAAACCAACTGAACTACTGGGCCAGATGATGTCTGCGGGAATGGTGGGAACAACTGGACTCGAACCAGTGACCCCCTGCTTGTAAGGCAGGTGCTCTAACCAGCTGAGCTATGCTCCCTTGCTGACTGACTTCCCGAACGACAAAGGTAATTATACTAAAACATCCTTGAAATGTCAAGTCCCAAAATGAAAAAAATCCAAAAAATTTTTCGGGGACGGGACCGCCCCCGAAAACGGCTCAAAATGGCTTAAATCGTCTTTTCAAAGTGATAAAAAGTATCGTCCTGACCAACCAGGCGCATACAGTTTTCGAGCATGAGTCTTGCGGGGGGGTTGACCTGGAAGCATTTAGCCCTGAGACGGTACAGGCCCAACCCGTACAGGGACCATTCCGCGGCACAGCGGAAGGCTTCTTTTCCGTACCCATGTCCGGCGTATTCGGGAAAAATCCGGCAGCCCAGCTCGGCGCTGCCCTTGTAGTCGAAATCGTACAGCACGGCTTCCCCGATCATCTGCCCGTCCAGACGCACCGCGAAGTTGACAGCCAGCTTGTGTTCCAGATCATGCCGCGCCACGTCCAGAAAATAACTGTCTGTCAGCTCCCCGTGCAGGTCCTGGCGGTAATCGTAACCCCAGTACTGGTTGCGGTCATCGTCCAGACACAGGCGGTTGTACGCGGCCTGGTCGCTGTCTGTAAGGGCGTCCAGGGTCAGGCGTCCGCTGTGCAGTTCCGGCACTGTTTTCAAGTTGTCCAGTTCGTTTTGCACCCGCACATGATATTTTGCGCCCATGGCGGCGGGAAGATATTGTGTTTTGCTGGTCCGCAGGCCGGGGTCGCCGGAATCGTCTTCCCGATTGATCCAGAGTAACCCCTGGCTGTTGGCGGCGGCGAAGGACTGGACCATGGTCGGATAAACGCCGTTGTATTGGGGCAGGCCCTTTTCCACATGACAGATCAGCATATCGCCGCAGACCTCGCCCAACGACAGGGCCAGCAGTTTTCCGTCCAGCTCGATGCCCGCGGCCCTGACCCAGTCCCGGCCTGCCAGCTGCATGAGTTTCCGGGCGGCGCAGAGTTCATATTTTGCGTCCGCGGTATCTTTATTGAAAACCTTGTGGAACTCCTCCCAAAACGCGTCTATTTTCTGGCTGTCGGCTTGGGTGAGGGGACGGTACACGGCGTTGGGATAAAGTTTCTGGAATTTATGGATATGGTTTCTTTGTCCGGCGTAATGGCGTCCCGCGAACACGGACAAATCCTCTGCGTGATACAGATAATCCTGCCAGAGACGGCTGCTGCCAATGACGGCATAGGGGTAGCGGTCTAACAGATGTGCGCGCTGTTCGGCAGGCACGGTCTGGAACGCGGGGGCGGTGCCCTGTTTCATGCACCACTGGTCGATTTCGTCCAGGGCGGTGTCCACATCCCCGGTCTCGGGCAGGGGGACGGGGTAATCAAAGACCGTTCCGGCATAGTCGGTATTGTGCAGCACGACCAGGCAGCCGTTTGTCTCGGCGAACCGGGAGCCCCACAGTTCCTGCCACATCAGTTTCACGCCTGCGGAGTACTCGCACAGGTGATAGGTACACTGGCTGTAATATTTGCGCAGGATGTCCGCGCTTTCCACAGTAATCGGTTGTAAATCCAGCATAAAATCTTCTGTTCACTTCTCTTTCCTGTTTTTTTCGTCCACCATATGGACATTGATATGATTATATGTGATTTTCACGCCGTCTTCTTTGAACACACGGTAGATATTTTCCAGCGACGCGAAATTAGCGTCCCAGAACTCGTCAGTCTTCACCCAGAAACGGACATGATATTCCACCGCGCTGTCCTGATAGGCGGTAATCACGGCCTGGGGCGCGGGTTCTTCCAGAACATTCGGGGTACGTGCGACGGCTTTCAGGCAGGCGGCTTTGACGGCGGCGGGGTCGCAGTCGTAGGATATATTGAGGGCATGGTCAGCCCTCCGGATGCCCAGGACCGTAAAATTCACGATTTTTCCGGCGGACAGTTTGCTGTTGGGCAGCATCATCCTCTGTCCGCTGTAGGTATCCAACCGGGTATGGGTCAGGCCGATTTCCGCCACGGTCCCTTCTCCGTCGTCTGTCTGCACGTAGTCGCCCAGCGCGAAGGGTTTGGCGAACAGCATCACGATACCTCCCGCCACATTGGACAGTGTGTCCTGCACCGCCAGCGACACCGCCAGTCCAAACACGCTCACCAGCGCGATCAGGCTGGACATATCGATTCCCAGGCTTCCCGCTACGATCATCGCTGTGAGCAGGTACAGAAATGTATTCACGCCCCGCAGTGCGTAGCGTTTCACCCGCGGCGTCATGGCGGTCCGGTTCAGGATTTTTGACACCAGCGTCATCACCAGCCGCGCCGCCAGCAGACACACCAGCAGCAGAATCAGGGACGACAGCACTTTTCCTGTGGTTATCTTGCCCCATAGGTTCCGCATAAATCCCTCTATATCAAATCCTCCTGCGGGGGGGTCCATCGTTTCTATGATTGCCGCTGTCGCCGCGTCCGCTGCCGCGTTCAGGCTCTCTTCTATGTTCAATCTCACTGCTCCTTTCCTGAAATACTCGTTTATTATTCTGAGTTTGTATTCTTTATGTCCACATATAAACAAATATTTATATACTTTTTGGCAGAACGGCACCAGTTTCAGACATATAAATCTATCTTTTAATTACTCTTCGAAGCATATTTTCAACAATAGACATGGATCGCCTTCTTCATCTATTATTGTGCCAAAATTTTTAAATCCCGCATTCTGATAACATCTTACGGCACGCTTATTTTCTACTTCGGGATCAATAAAAAGTTCTTTTACATGAGGATGCTTTTTATGTATTAATTGTACCATTTGTTTTAATGCGCTGGCACCATAACCATTATTTCTTCCTTTTAAAATTCCTATCCACATGTCAAGTCCGATTGTTATTTCATCCTGGATATAATATTGTATAAAGCCAATCGGTTCGCCATCCTTATAAAATAAAATATGGGAATACATCTGTCGGATTTTTAACTCTGGCACCGTATTTTTCAATAATCCGCTCCAGGGGAACGGGTGGTTCTCCCTTTTCATCACACCATACCCACTCCTGAAGTTCAGGTTCTAAAAACCAATTACGCATTGCCATATAATCATCCATTGTATCTTCCATTAATCTTAATGATATCACTGCCCTCATTGCTTACACCTCTTGCAATTAACCGCTCCATAATATGATATTGTACCTTATGCATCAGCCCTTATCAATTATTATACCGTTACTTCCTGTTTTGTCAAGAAAAGGGTTCCTGTCTTCTAAGTATTTATATGAATGGAGAGAGCGGGGGGACTGCGTCTGCAATCCCTCCGCTTTCATCGTACAATTTACCTGCTGTCAAAGGTTTTCATCGGCCTCAATGGGGATAAAGGCGAATTTAGTGACATCAAAGAGGCCCATATCAGTGAGTTTGATTTCGGGGATGACAGGGAGGGACATAAAGCAGAGCGTCATAATGGGGTCAACGCCGCGGGAAACGCCCAGCTGTATATGGGCGGTCTCATGCAGTTCCTCCAATTTTTCTGCGGCCCATTCCCCAGGCTGGTCGCTCATAAGCCCGGCGGCCGGCATCGGCATCGAGCCAAGCACCGCGCCGTCTTTGACCAGCACGATTCCGCCGTTCTGGTCCCGCAGACGTTCGACGGCAAAGGCCATTTCCGTATCGCTGACCCCCACCACAATAATATTATGGGAATCATGTGCGATAGACAGTGCCGCCGCGCCCGCCTGCATCCCGTAGCCTTTCAGCAGGCCGCACGCTGTATGACCAGTCCCCTGATGGCGTTCCACCACGGCGATTTTTACGATATCCTTCTCTTTTGTCCATACAAATTCCCCGTTTTCATCCAGCGGCACCGTTTCTGTCGTTTTTTTCGTCACCACGCCGCCGGGCTGTAATTCAATCACGTTGACACGGCTGCTTTTCAGCGGCATTTTCAATTTTTCCACAGAGAAATCTTTGATATGGATACTGTTCATAACATCCGAAATATCATGTTTTTGTACCGGCAGCAAATAAACGCCGTTTTCAGCAGCCAGTTCGCCGCTGATCCACACACGGTCAACATGGAACTGAGTCAGGTCATCCAGCAGCACAATATCCGCCCGGTATCCCGGAGCCAGCGCGCCGCGGTGATACAGACGGAAGCACTCCGCCGCGTTCAAAGTCGCCATGCGCAGGGCAGTAACGGCGTCAATCCCTTCCTCCACGCAGATCCGCAGAAGACCGTCTATATGCCCGTCACACAGGATGGTTTTCGGCTGGCGGTCGTCGGAACAGAGCAGACAGCGGCGGCTGTTTTCCGGCGTGACGCCTTTCAGCAGTTTCCGCAGGTCGTGACACGCGGAACCCTCCCGCAGCAGAATATACATTCCTTTGGAAATGCGCTCCTCCATTTCTTCTACTCCGGCGCACTCGTGGTCCCCTAAAATCCCCGCAGCCGCGTATGCGTTTAACGGCAGGCCCGTCAGCCCCGGAGAATGACCGTCGATCAATTTCCCTGCTTCTTTTGCTAACAGCAGCTTATCCAAAACCTCGCTCTCCGCCGCCACTACGCCGGGGAAATTCATAAATTCACCTAATCCCAGAATCTTCTCACGGCGGATTGGTTCCCGCATATCCTCCGCCGTGATCTCCGCCCCCGCGTGTTCATACGGCGTGGCCGGTACGCAGGACGGCAGCATAAACCGGATATCTAACGCGGTATTCTCTGCGGCGGCCATCATATAATCCAGCCCCTTCAGGCCACAGACATTCACAATCTCATGGGGGTCCGCAATGATCGCCGCCGTTCCGTGAGGCACCAGCATCCGGCCCAGCTCCTCCGGACATAAACAGGAGGATTCAATATGGATATGGCTGTCGATAAAGCCCGGCACCGCATAACGGTTCTGCCCGTCGATTTCCACGGCGCCCTGGTAACTGCCTATCCCTGCGATTCGTTCCCCGCTCAGTGCGATGTCGCCTTCAATGAACCGGCCCGCAAACACATCCAATATCCGGCAGTTCTTGATGACGGTATCCGCCAAAATCTCCCCCGACGCCGTTTGGATCAGTTTTTTCAGCAATTCTTTCCTCATCGTCCGTCCCTCCTGATTCGTATTTTGTTCATTATACCAT
>CAMWQV010000181.1 GCA_947176425.1 uncultured Clostridia bacterium | reverse complement strand
CTACAACTGCGTGCAGCCGGTCTCCGCATACGAACCCGGCCCCGCCGCCGAAATATTGATGTCCCGCGCTGCTGCCCAGCCAATACGCCTCCGGTACTGTCAAAAACGGCGCGCCGGTCTCCATCTGCTTGATCTTTGAGGCACGGATTGACGTTACAATCACTTGATTCATCGCCAGCTGATCGCCTCCCGCCAAATCAGACCCCAGTACAACTTTTACGCCCCGTTCCAGCATTTCCCGAACAGGCGCGGTCCCGCTGCACAGATTCACATTCGACGCCGCGCAGTGTACCGCGGTTACGCCGGAATCCACCATTGCCTGCTGTTCCCGGGCGTCGCTGAAAACACAGTGGGCCATTAAAGTTCCCTGTTTCCAAAGACCGTATTTTTCATAAGTTTCCCAATACTGTCCGCAGTCCGGATGCAGTTCTCTGACCCAAGCAATCTCCCCCGTATTTTCAGACAAGTGGGACTGTACAGGCAAATTCCGTTCCGCCGCCAGTTTCCCCAGCGTTTCCAGAAGCCGGTTTGAACAGGACGGTGTAAAGCGCGGCGTCAGTACGGGCTTGATATGTTCAAAACGGCAGCCGTCCAGCCAGCGAAGCGTTTCCCGAATCGATTCTTCTGTCTCCTCCTGGGCCGCGCCGCTGTTTCGGTCCATGTTGACTTTGCCGGCTTGACCGGTCAGGCCCGCCCGCTCCAATTCTTCCATTAAGATCAGCGTCGCGTCCGTATGCCGGGAGCCAAACACGCTTACTCGGGTAGTACCGGAAGAAATCAAGTCCTCCGCAAGCGCACGGCAAACCTGTTTTGCATACTCTTTGTCAATAAAGCGTTCTTCTGTACGAAACGTATACGCATTTAACCAGTCCAGCAGGGGCAGGTCCATCCCCATCCCCAGCATCGGATACTGCGGCGCGTGCAGGTGCAGATCGGCAAACGACTGCATCAGCAGACATTCTCCGTAATCGGTCACCGGACAGGCGGCATAGCGTTCGGGCAGTTTTTCATAGATTCCTGTAATCGCGCCGTCCTCCAAAACCAGATATCCCCGCGGGACTGTTGCCAGTTTGCCCAATTCCGGCGCGTGTATGATATTTCCCTGTAAAATTGTTGTCATAATACGCTCCTTGCTCCGCAAATCTCACGCTGCACACACAGTATACCAAATATTGTCTGTTTCCGCAAGAAGCCGCGCTTGAAATTTCCGGAAAATCCTGTATACTGAATAGCACAATCACAAAGGAGGAAAACCCATATGAAATTAATGATCGCCTCAGATATCCACGGTTCCGCCTATTACGCGAAAAAAGTGACGGCTGCGTTTCATGCGGAAAACCCGGACAAGCTGCTGCTGATGGGCGACCTGCTCTATCACGGCCCCCGCAACGCGCTCCCCCAGGAATACGACTGCATGACGGTTGCCGCAGAGCTGAACGCGCTGAAAGATTCTATTGTTGCAGTCCGCGGCAACTGCGACGCCGAAATTGACCAGATGGTGCTGGAATTCCCGATGATGGCGGACTATGCGCTGCTGGAAGTCAACGGCCTCCGTCTCTACGCCACCCACGGCCACCTCTGGTGCGAGGACAGCCCCCCGCCCATGGCAAAAGGAACGATTTTAATTAACGGCCATTTCCATGTACCGGCGTGCCGTCCTCATGAGGATTTTCTGTATATCAATCCCGGCTCCACTTCTATCCCGAAGGAAGACAGCGTCGGCAGCTACCTGATTTTAGAGGACCGGACGTTTGCTTGGAAAGATATGGACGGCAAGACCTACAAGACTTATACCGTGGAATAAACCGGAAAATTACGGCAGGGAGCGAAACCCTGCCGTAATGTTTACGTTATTGTTTTATTGTGCAAGGTTACGATACAGGAAAGTGGCAATCTGCCCTCTTGTGCAGATATCATTTGGTGAGAATGTCGTGCCGCTTGTACCAGTGGTGATGTTCTTTTCAACAGCCCAGCTTACCGCCGCCGCAAAATTAGAACCTGTTGGCACATCGGAAAATGCCGCTGCCGCTGCTGGCGCCGGACTGCCTGCCGCCTGCCACATATACGTGACCGCCATTGCGCGGCTGCATAAACCATTGACATCAAATGTATCGCCAGATACCATACCTTTCTCATACGCCCAGATTGCCGCCTTTGTGTATGCTTCCGGAATGCTGTTGGTGAACGGATTGCTGATGGCCGGTTCCGGCTGTCCGTATGCTCTCCACAGGAACGTCAAAATCTGCGCATTGGTGCAGTTTTGATTGGGGCTGAACTGGTTATTCCCAGTACCATTGGTGATGCCCTTCTCAATCGCCCACGCCACAGGCGCGGCATAGTATGCGTCGGCGGCTACGTCCGCAAAGTTGGTGGAAGGAGTGGTAACAGCGGGCGCTGTAGGAGCGCTGGAAGCGGTTGAACCCTGAGAATTATAGTGAATCGCAGCCTTTTTCAGGCATTCATTTCCCCATTCAGGGTGTACATCTTCACCCTCCCAATCAATGTTAATCGCAGCCCACTGTGCTTCAGAACCGCCATAGTAGACATCTTTCAGATTATCACACCAAAATGCCTGCCATCCGATTTCGGTCACACTGGCGGGAATCGTAACGCTGGTTATAGGTGTTTCACCAAATGCGTGGGAACCGATGGCAGTCATGCCGTCAGGGAGTACCACGTTGGTCAATTCTGTCCAGCGAAACGCACTATCACCGACGGAGGTCACACCACTGGGAATCGTGATACTGGTCAAGGTGGGGCCGTCAGCAAACAAACCACCAGAAATTGCAGTCACGCCATTAGGAATGACTACATCACCGCCGGCGCCCTGATAGGCAAACAGAGTACCATTCACTGCCGCGAACTCTCCCAGGCTCTTTAGCCAGGGTGTTCCCGAAAACGCAACGGGACTGATTTCAGTTGCGCTGGCGGGGATGGTCACGCTGGTCAGGCTTGCGCAGTTACTAAATGCCCACGCCCCAATTTCGGTTACGCCGCTGGGAATCGTGACGCTGGTTACTGCCGAACCAGAAAAAGAATATCCTCCGATTTCCGTTACACTGTCAGGAATCGTCACATCACCGCCAGGGCCAACATACTGGGTCAGAAAACCGTCTTCAATTACAAAGTCCTCATTCGCCGCTAATGCCGGAACAGACAGGCCCAGGCATAAAACCAGGACCAGCGCCAGAGATAAAAGTTTTCGTCTCATGTTGTTTCTCCTTTAATATTCTTAACAGTTTCCACCTCACAGAGTACAGAGTTCACCACGCTCTGCACTCCGCAAGGTTTTCGCTGTCAAGATAACACAAGTGCGTGTACAGGTATTGCCCCATACACGCACGTTTAGAGTTTTTGCCAAGTGTGCCTACACAACCAGTTATTGCATCTTGAAAAGTTTGCTGTGATGCTCTATACTGTAATCGTGGTACTGCTTTCGCAGGTATGTGTATGGATGGGCGCTTCATCCTGCATATATGAGGGACAGGAGGCTGCTATCCTCCTTCCCTCTGCCGCACAAGCGTCACCTTGTATTCTCTATCATACACTATGTTAAAAACAAATGCAACACTTTTATCTCAGGGAAGCGAAATTACGGCAGGGACCGGAACCCTGCCATAATTTTTGCGTTATTAGGGCTATGTGTATCTGTCCCACAGAAAAACTAAACGACTATTTTCAAAATGATTTCTCAGGATACCAAGAGGAACTGCAATATCTTTTTGAAGTTTATACCGCCAAAGAGATTGAAACGCTTTTTAATCTTTTATCAAAGCTGTATACAGGAATAGAAAATTTTTGGAATGCTTAAAAAAGTAAGTCCGTACAGCGTTATTCCAGCAAATTCCACGCCCCCCTGACAGTATATCCTGAAAAAAGCGCACCCCTGTGCGGAAAACACAGGGGTGCGCTTACTATAAATCATTTGGGTTTAGTTCAGCCATCCGGGTTTGTTGGTGTCAATGGTTGGGGTAGATGCCGCGGTGCTGCCGGGGGAAACATTGCGGTACTTATACACATTGTAGACAATCTTGCTGACTTCCGCACGGGTCAGCGTGTCCGAACCGCGCCAGCGTGTGGTGCCGCTGGAGGAATCGCCCTGAACGATGCCCGCGTTGGTCAGAGCCAGGATATAGCCGTTATTGGTGTCGGCGTAGGGGCTGGTGCCGCCTGTGACCGGCGTGAGCTTCAATGCTTTTGCGGCCATTTCTCCCACATGGTCACGGTCAATGGCTTTGCTCAGCGTGTAATCGCTTGCGCTGCCGGAAAGAATGCCGTTGGTAATGGCAAGATTCAGATAATTGTTTGCCCATACCGCGCCGGACAGCTCGGTCTGCTGGGGATAGCCCGCCGCCAGCAGGATCAATTTCAATGCTTCGCCGTAGTTGACATTGTCTTTGGGATAGAACTTGCCGTCATTGCGGCCTGCAACGATCCCCGCTGCCGCCAGCGTTGTGACCTCGTTGTAATACCAGGAAGTGGAGGCCGTGTTGGGAACGTCGCTGAACGTTTTGTTGGTGTTGCTGGGGGCGCTCGGCGTTGCCGGTGTCGTTGGCGTCGTGGGTGTTACGGTCTGCGTGGCTACCAAAATATTGACGGTGCCGGTTGCCGCCTGGGTGCCGTTGGAATTATAGGCGGTAAAGGAGATAGTCGCCGTGCCGTTGAAGTTTGCCGCGGGACGGTAGGACAGATTGCCGATATGCTGATAGGTGTTGTTGGCCACATAGCTGTACTTAGTGCCGGTGGTTGCCACTGCGCTGCCGGCATAGAGCGTACCGCTGGAGGGTGTGCCGAAGGTCAGGTAGCTGGCGGACAGCATAGCGGAATTCTTGTTATAGAAGTCTGCCGCGTTGAACGCGATGCTGGAACCGGTCGTGCTGTAGCTGATGGTCACGTTATTGACAACGGTACTGGTGGCTGTGCTGGAAAATACGATCGTACCGCTGAAACGCAGGGTGTTTCCGGTATAGCAGTCGTATTTGACTTTATCGCTGGTGATATTGGTGTTGCTGTTGGGCGTATAGACCACGTTGCTGATCCGGTACGTGCCGGAACTGCTGCTGGAGAAATCATAGTTCTTGATATTGCTGCTGGTGAGCGTCACGTCCCGTCCGCTGCTGGGTTCGTAGGTCAGCGTACCGCTGGAGGGAACGCTGGTGAAACGGATGGTCAATGTGGACGCGCTGGAACCGATGACATCTTTATAACGGGAAGTGAAATCGCTTGCGCTGAGATTGACGCCCTTGGTTCCTGTTGTGCTGTAGGTGATATCTTTTGCGGTACTGCTGCTGGTGCCGCTGTATTTAATCACCACAGTGCCGCTCTTGGACGTGTTGCGGGTGCTGGAACTGCTGGTTGTCCCATACGCGGTAAACTTGATGGTCACGTTGGAAGTGCTGTTGCTGCTGGGGACAAAGGTCAGGTCGTCAATACCGATCTGGCTGCGGCTGGGTCTGGCATAGCAGCTCTCAGGACTGCGGGACG
>CAMWQV010000180.1 GCA_947176425.1 uncultured Clostridia bacterium | reverse complement strand
CTACTACAGCCGCGCCCATTAATTCACCTCAGCAAACCACAAAATAAAAGAACCTTCGTCCTGATTGGGCGAGGGTTCTTCTGATATTTATTTGAAAATTGCCGGCATAATAGAGCTGTAAGGCTTTTTCGGGAAGCCGGATACCTTGCCTCCTCTGCCAAGTGAATCAGGATGCTCCTGTCAGACAAGGAGGTGTTCAGATTTTAATAATTTTTCTTAGATCTGCATATAAAAAGACAACCATGTTAAAAAGGCTGAAAAATAAACTAGGAGGAATGAAAGATGTCTAACAGGGTTATTCGTATGGTTATTATTATTTTGATCGCAGTGGTAGTAGTTATCAGCGCTAAATGTGTCGTCGATATGCTTACAACCCAATTCACCGACCAAATCAATGCGTTATTTTCTGTTGACGCATTGTTTTGAAGCGTTCTGGCACAAAAAATGAAAGGGGTATGAAGAATGGAAGGCACGAGCTATAATGGGGTTAATTTTGTGAACCTGACACCTCATGATGTAACGATTGTCGTCTCGGAAGAGGAACGGTTCACCATCCCCTTCTCCGGCTGCGTTGTCCGCGTCTCTTTGGTCCAAGAGGACCTGCCCTCAGTTGCGGGGATTCCGGTCGTTCGCAGCACATTTGGACGGGTGGAAGGGCTTCCTTCTCCCGTGGAAGGCACGGTATATATCGTGTCGTCCATGACTGCCAGTGCGGTCGGCGGTCGCAGCGACCTGTACACCCCCGGCGATCTCGTCAAGGATGACGAGGGTCAGGTTATCGGATGCAAAGGACTCAAAAAGGTCTGAGCGTCCGAGGGCCTGGGCGTCTAATTTGCAAGCGGCAAACAACCTTCATGGTCTCGTCTATTGAGATGAGACATGGAGGTTGTTTTCTATTTTTCGGACAGACATATATTAGTTATATCATCTATCATTATTTTTGAGCCATCTTGTATTATTATGGTACCTTCAACAGCATCAATTCTTTTTGCTGTTCCGGTAATGGTAACATACGAGCCTCCTGTCTTTCTTTTATCCGGCTGGAAATAAGTAATGGTTATTTCTGGATGATCTGCAATTGTACATGAGAGCAAGTGCAGCCTTTGCTCCAGTATCGCTTTTGCGTCTTCAGCCAATTCTATTTGTGGAACTGTCAGTCTGGCAGCCTCTTGGGTTGCAGCTTCATAGCCTGATAGTGCAGCAAATGGTGAAAATTGAGCGGCACGGTCGGTCATAGACATACGGGGATGTTTTCGGGAGACATGGTGCGGTAAATCAATGATGTCATCATATCCCTTATTCATGCTCTATGTCCCCCAATCAGATTATTGCGGTTAATCATTGTAGCACCTTCCCGTAAGCTTGTCCCCTTTATGATCGCATTTTTTCCAAACTTCTTTCTAATTGCCAGCATCGCTTCCTGCTTTCTTCTTTCGCGGTCAAGCACAGCGGTTTCTGCGGCTCTTTTTTCTTGCATTTCTGTATAGTCTGTGAACATGCTCATCTGCTCAAAGGGCTGATCCTCTGCCAGAGCATCCGCTTCATCCACAACATGATTTGCTGTAAGGTAGATCCTGCGGATCAGCAGTTTCTTGTCCACGATTCGCTCAAATAAGTCCAGTAACGCCGCTACAATTCTATTTGCAGATGACGTATACTCCTTCAGATTTTCTGTTCCCTGTGCGTGCTTCGGAACTGACCGTCCATATCGGTCTATTGCAACGATGCCATTATAAGAGCTTCCGTTTTTAAGATTGTCGATATCGTATCCAACAGTTAGTGCCACTTGATTTGTAACAAGTCTTTTGTCTACCAGCTCCAAAGCCAAAAGATCAGCCATTTCTCGAATAACTGTCTGCGCCTTATTATAGGGATACGGACATTGCAGCACCTGCCCTGAACCGATACTGTTGGACTCTGGTTTGTATGCCTTGATATCCGCAATTGTGCATGGTTCCCACCCCCAGGCATGATCGATCAGCAACTCTGCATTAACACCAAACAGCTCGTACAGAAGGTCTTCGTTGTGATAATCGAACGGTCCTCCCAAAGAACATCTGGCTATATCTCCCATTGTGTACAGACCACTGGACTCTAATTTTTTTGCATAGCCAGGGCCAACACGCCAGAAGTCTGTCAGGGGCCGGTGGTTCCACAGCGTACGGCGGTAACTTATTTCATCCAATTCTGCTATTCGTACCCCATTCTTATCCGCCGGAATATGCTTTGCACCGATGTCCATAGCGACTTTGCATAGATAAAGATTTGTCCCGATGCCTGCTGTTGCTGTAATGCCTGTAGCAGACAGCACATCTAAAATTATTTTCATAGCCAGCTCCCGTGCCGTAAGACGGTAAGTTTGCAGGTAGCCAGTGACATCCATGAACACTTCATCAATGGAATAAATGTGTATGTCTTCTGGCGCAACATATCGCAGGTACAGCTGGTAAATTTTTGCGCTGTACTGCATATATAATGCCATACGAGGCGGAGCAATGATATAATCTACGGCAAGATTTGGTGATGCTTTCAGTTCGTTATCGTTCCAAGAAGAACCCGAAAATGTCCGTCCCTGCGCTTTCCGCTGACGCATTGCATTAATCTCTTTGATTTTCTGAATAACTTCAAACAGCCTGGCTCTTCCAGATATGCCATAGGATTTCAAAGAAGGCGTGACTGCAAGACAGATGGTCTTCTCTGTTCTGCTGGAATCTGCCACCACTAAATTAGTAGTTAACGGGTCAAGGCCCCGTTCAACACATTCCACGCTCCCATAAAATGATTTCAAATCGATGGCAATATATGTTCTCGTTTTCAAATCTGCTCACATCCCTGCTGAGTAATTGGATATTTCTATTATAACAGAGATATACAGAACAGTCAAACAAAAGTTCTTTGCCGTTCCAAAGAAAGCAATCCGTTCCATGTCCATAAGAACAATATGCTTTGTCCGAATGCTGCATCATGCTACAGTATAAATGGCATTATCTTTCACGGTATTGATTAGCTTGATCAGCCGTTCTTGCCGGCCTGCATCAAACAGCCTGATGAAATTGATCGGCTTATCAAAAGGCGGTTTTCTCAGTTCTATGATACTTTCCATGTATCCGTTCTGCTCAATATGATGAATAATCTTGTGGACAAAAGAAATCTGCTGCTGGGTCAGAGACTGATCATTGATGAACTCGGAAAACACCTTCATTGCTGCTTCGTGATCCAATTTTGCAATTCTGCGCACGAGCAGCCCGAATGGAGTATCCCCAAATTCCCGTACATAATCTTCCCTGCTGCCAAGTTCGGTTGTCAATATGCGTTCCAGTTCGGTGTAATCTCCAGCGGACAGCGGAATATTATGCGTCAGCTTATAGATTGCCAGCGTGTCTCCATGCTCATTGATATAGCGATTTACCTTTGTACGATAATCCTCAAAATCATATGCGGGGTCCAATAGAACCCCTTCCTTCTGCTCAACAACAGGATCGCTTAGCTTCGTGAAAATAAAGGGTTTGCGACTGCCTGCGTTTATAATAAATTGTATTAATGAACGCAGTTCCTGACGAATCGTTTCCAAAGTAAGGACATCGTTTCTTTCCCAAAACGAATCTAAGTTGATTTCCTGAATGATCGGAAGCTTCGCCTTGATTTGCGGAATATTTATCTTGCCCTCCAAAAGTGCTGCTATGTCGCACAATTCCTTCTTTGCATGACGGAATGCGGGCTTTTGTTCCAAGTCTGCCAGAATAAGCCCATACATAAAATTATCAAATCGTTTGGCGTATTCGTCCTGGTCATTCGAATACACAATAGGCGCAATCTTATGAAACAAATTGTATGTGTCCTCTTCACTGAGATGGGAAAAAGCAGCAATTTCTTTGTATTTCTCCACATACTCTATCTGCATTTTCACCGCAATCCGATCCTGCGGCAGAGCGATTATCTGGCTGTGACAAACCGTAATCAGTTTTGTCCGCCATGCTTGAAAACCACTCTCTGCAAAGTCCGGCGATTGCAGAAGCGCAGCCAGCCGGATTCGCTTGCAGAAGATGTTTTCTGAAAGTGTTTTCGTCTCCCGCACTTCGTAACCTTCCTTATGCTGGCGGAAATATTCAAAATTCTTGCAGTAATCAAATATTAAAAAACGCCGTTTGTCTGTGTACTCTCCGTCAATCTGGTCTATGCAAGCAAGCCCTGGGCAAAGACGGGTCCCTCGCCCCAGCATTTGCCAGAACTTTGTTTTGGAACGCACCTTTTTGAAAAATACAAGATTGACACATTCCGGTACGTCAATGCCGGTATCCATCATGTCCACAGAGACAACAATATACGGCGGCTCGTCCGGTTTTTTGAAATTTTCAATAACGCTGTGCGCATAGGCATCGTCACAAATCACCCGCTGAATATACCGGCCCTTTTCTTGCGGATACAGTTTATTAAAACGCTGCAGGATAAATTCTGCATGATCTTTGCCCTGCGCAAATATAATCGTCTTCCCTATCCGGTCTCCGCCGGCCGTCTTAATGCCGCGTTCCATTAAATCCTGCAATACAGTATCTATGGTTGTTTCGTTGAATATAAATTTGTTTAGTTTGCTGGAAGGAATGAGTTTCGGCAAATAGTCATCCTCTATAAAATCATCCTCATATCGCTCTTTGTCTTCGTCGGAGAGCTTGTCATAAAGAATACCCTCGTCTTCCTCAAACTGCATCAAAACTTCATAATTATAATAGGGCACCAACACATGATCTTCATAGACGGCGGTTTCGTAATCATAGGCGTAAGTAGGGATACCCTGCTCCATTTCAAAGAAATCATAGGTGTTACGGTCCACATCGGTTTTAGGCGTCGCAGTCAGCCCGATCAGCTGCGCATCAAAATACTCAAAAATCGCCTGGTACTTTTTGAATATGCTTCGATGACTTTCATCAATAATAATCAGGTCAAAATGGGCAGGAGTAAAAAGCCGCCGTCCATCCCTCAAACGCATTTCATCTATCGCATTGAGAATGGTTGGATAGGTGGAAAAGACAATGCGGGCCTGTACATTTTCCTTATTCAAACATAGATTGCACAGGGATAAATCGGGCAGATATTTTTTGAAATCATCTTTTGCCTGTTTAACCAACGCCGTGCGGTCTGCCAAAAACAGAATGTTTGTCACATATTTCCCACGGCTCAGCACATCCGTCAGGCTAGACGCTGTTCGGGTTTTGCCGGTTCCGGTAGCCATAACTAACAGATGCTTCCGAAAACCCTGTTCAATTTTTTCACAGACAGCTCGAATCGCCTCTTTCTGATAATACCGGTCGGTGATCTTTTCGTTTATCGAGACTGCCGTTAAGTTCATACGATCCGTCCGACGGGTCATCAGCTTTTGCAGATCATCCCTGCTAAAAATGCCGCTGACTTTGCGCTGCGGCCCCGTCTGGTCATCCCAAAAGAATGTTTCAAAGCCGTTGGTGGTAAATATCATAGGCCGCCGCCCAAATTTGCGTTCCAAACAGCCGGCATAGAGCAAAGCCTGTGTACGTCCTGC
>CAMWQV010000179.1 GCA_947176425.1 uncultured Clostridia bacterium | reverse complement strand
AGTTTTTCCAGTATGCGAACCACTCCAGTTCCGTGCCGGGTTTACAGAAAAATTCCAGTTCCATCTGCTCAAACTCACGGGTACGGAACGTGAAGTTGCCGGGGGTAATCTCATTGCGGAAACTCTTCCCCACCTGGCATACGCCAAAAGGCAGTTTGCGGCGGGTGGTGCGCTGGACATTCTGGAAGTTGACAAAAATACCCTGGGCAGTCTCAGGACGCAGATAGACGGTATTTTTCGCGTCCTCCGTCACACCCTGGAAGGTCTTGAACATCAGGTTAAATTTCCGGATATCGGTAAAATTATGCTTGCCGCAGCTGGGACAGGGGATGTTGTGTTCTTCCACAAAAGCTTTCATCTCATCCTGGGAGAACGCGTCAACGGATTTTTCCAGGGTATAGCCGGTCTCCTGACACCAGTCCTCAATCAGTTTATCAGCGCGGAAGCGTTCTTTACACTCTTTGCAGTCCATGAGGGGGTCGGAGAAACCGCCCACATGACCGGAAGCAACCCATACTTGCGGATTCATCAGGATTGCGGCGTCAAGGCCGACATTATAAGGATTTTCCTGAACAAATTTTTTCCACCAGGCTTTTTTGACGTTGTTTTTCAGTTCCACCCCGAGAGGACCGTAATCCCATGTATTGGCGAGTCCGCCGTAGATTTCGCTGCCGGCGAAAATAAATCCGCGTCCTTTGCAGAGGGAAACAATCTTATCCATGGTTTTTTCGGTATTTTTCATCAAGTGATCTCCTTTTAATTTCTGGATTTCTGACAAAGAAAAAACTGACAAATCCCGAAACCGTATATCCGGGCTTCTGGATCTGTCAGTCTGACTGGTCGGAGTGCGGGGACTCGAACCCCGGGCCTCCTGCTCCCAAAGCAGGCGCGCTACCAACTGCGCAACACCCCGATGTGCATCCTCTATTATACATATTTTCAGCGTTCTGTCAAATACAAAGTGAAAGAAATTTTTTGTCTTTTTGTGTGGAAGTTGTAGAAAAATACCCAAAAGTCCGGGAGACCGCCCACGGACGGCCTCCCTGTCCGGTTACGTTCAGCGGTTATTGTAAGCGGCGATGCCTTTTGCCAAAAGATCCATCGCACGTTCCAAATCCTTCTGTTTGAGGACGTAGGCGATGCGGATTTCATTCACGCCCTTGCCCGGCGTGCTGTAGAACGGAGCGCCGGGAGCAAACATGACCGTATCGCCGTTGTCATCGAAATCGGTCAGCAGCCACTTCTGGAACTTATCCGCGTCATCCACCGGCAGCGCGGCCATGAGATAGAACGCGCCTTTGGGACATTTGCAGATCACGCCGGGAATCTCTTTCAGCTTTGCCACGACGGTATCCCGGCGCAGCTTATACTCCTCCCGGACCGCTGCGAAATATTCCGGTCCCACATCATACAGCGCGGCGGAAGCGATCTGATCCAGCGTGGCCACAGACAGACGCGCCTGACAGAATTTGATCGCCTGGCTCAGCAGTTCTTTATTTCTGGTGAGCAGGCAGCCAATTCTTGCGCCGCAGGCGGAGAAACGTTTGGAAACGGTGTCAATCACGATCACGTTCTCGGCAGCGTCGGCAAATTCGCCCATAGACTGAAGCGGTTCGCCCGCGTATACAAACTCACGGTACGCTTCATCGCCGATAATAAACAGGTCATGCTCTTTGGCGATGTCTACCATCATCCGCATTTCTTCCGGTGTCAGCACGGCGCCGGTCGGGTTGCCGGGGTTGGTGCAGACGATAGCGCGGGTATGTTCGTTGATTTCAGCCTCTACTTTGGCGCGGTCGGCGTAGTGATATCCTTCCTCCGGGGAGGTATAGATGGGATGGATTTTTGCGCCGCAGGTATTGACCATCGTGTTGTAGTTGGGATAGAACGGTTCTGGGATCAGAACTTCATCGCCGTCATCCAGGATGCAGTTGAAAGCGATTTGCAAAGCTTCACTGCCGCCGGTGGTGATCAGGATTTCGTCCTTTTCAAAGTGCATATCCAGATTATCATAGTATTTCTGGACTGCGTTAATGAGTACAGGCAGACCCGGAGAGGGCGCGTACTCCAGCACCGGCTGTTCAAAATTCCGGACAGCCTCGAAATACTGAGGCGGCGTTTCGATATCTGGCTGGCCGATGTTCAGATGATATATCTTTTTGCCTGCCGCCTCCGCCGCTACCGCATAAGGGTGGAATTTCCGCATGGGTGAAAGTCCGCATTTTTGCGCTTTGCTGGAAAATTTCATGGTTTGTACCTCCACTTTTCCTCTTTTTTCACACAATGTACGAATACATTAAGAGCCTTTGCCCTCCATCAATCCTTATTTTAATATACGAACCCTTGCTTGTCAAGATATACCCGCACGGACGGCACGGTATTTGAATGAGTTAACATTTTGTGAATAAATGGCTATAGTTACATATAGTGAGCTGTATCAGCTTGTTATCATGCTTACCGGCATTGCCGCGTTGTTCTACCAGATCGGCAGACACAGCGGCAAAAGGAAATGACCGCCCTCCAGTCCAAAGGTGACGGTCATTTCGACTCAATACTAAGGACTAACCGCTTGTCGCAGCGTCCCTTCTGTTTTTATTATACGCACCATCCCCCGTTTTGTCAAGATGGCGAAACGGGGGATGACGGACTGTATTCGGGCCATATTTTTGTCTGTAGGCACTTGCAATCTCTGCCCCAATACGGTACTATAAGAATGAAAGTATGAATTGCGGCAGGCTGCGGATGTTTGCCCCACCACGTAGCCCTGTACGAGTGCATGCGGGCCGCAGTTGTGCTATATTTCCTATGGATGCAGTTCAACAAATCGAAATTTGGCGGGAGAGACAGATATTCATGAATCAACTGAAATATAGAAATTTGACGGAAGATGACAAACGGCAGATTTGTGGCTGGAACTATGCTGGAGAGTATAAACTATACAATCTTCCGTCTTATGATGTAATGAAAGTGCAGCAGCAAGGTTTTATGAATCCCAAGCATGAGAAAAACTACTTTGCCTTTCTGGATGGTGATTTGCTTGTCGGATTTGTGAACATTTTAGAGAAAGATACAGAAGTTTTTATAGGTGTTGGGGTCAATCCAGTGCTTTGTGGGAAACATTATGGCCGTAGGATGTTGGAGGAGGCATACCACATTTCAAAACGGTTATATCCCGAAAAACCGCTGTATCTTGAAGTGCGTACTTGGAACATCAGAGCAGTAACGTGTTATAAAAACGCAGGGTTTCATGTTGACGGAGAACAGTATGAATTGACAACTGGGATAGGGACAGGTACATTTTTACGAATGGTAAGAGAATAACAGTATCTTCCAGTTTATCGGAGGGTGAAAATCCCGTAGCGTGCGCCCTGCGAGGCCCGGCCCTGACTTGCGAAAGTCAGGGCCGTTTGCGTCGCTGCGCTCCGTACAAGGGACTGTACCCTTCGCCCTCGCCAGAAGGGAAACGGCGTGACCGAAGCCACGCCGTTCCTTAAAAACACAAACTTTTCAGTTTTTTGCCTGATACTGTTTTACGGCCACTCGGTTAATAGTGAGTGCGGGCTTTTTATTGCACTATTCCAAATCGCTGTTCACTCGGTTTATCAATACATGCCGCCCATTCCCATATCGCCGCCCGGTGCAGGAGGCGCAGGAGGTTCGGGCTTGTCGGCCACCAGGGACTCGGTGGTCAGCACCATCGCCGCCACAGACGCAGCGTTCTCCAGAGCGGAGCGGGTCACTTTCGCGGGGTCAACGATACCGGCGCTGATCATGTCCACATATTCTTCCTTGTAGGCATCGAAGCCCACGCCTTTATCGGCCTTCTTGACGTTCTCAAGCACCACGGAACCGTCCAGACCGGCATTGGCAGCAATCTGACGGGTAGGAGCTTCCAGAGCCTTTGCGATAATGCGCACGCCGGTTTTCTCGTCGCCCTCGACCTCGTTCAGCAGAGCCTCTACCGCGGGAATCGCATTGACATATACTGTGCCGCCGCCTGCGACGATACCTTCTTCTACGGCAGCCTTGGTCGCGTTCAGAGCGTCCTCAATGCGCAGTTTCTTCTCTTTCATCTCGGTCTCGGTAGCGGCGCCGACCTTGATAACTGCCACGCCGCCGGCCATCTTCGCCAAACGCTCCTGCAGCTTCTCTTTATCGTAGTCGGAGGTGGTCACGGCGATCTGACTGCGGATCTGCGCAACACGGTTCTTAATCTCGTCGCTGTTGCCTGCGCCGTCAACAATAATGGTGTTTTCCTTCGTGACCTTTACCTGACGTGCTTTGCCCAGCATGGAGAAATCAGCGTTTTTCAGTTCATAGCCCAGTTCTTCGCTGATAACCTGACCGCCGGTAAGAATCGCGATATCCTGCAGCATTTCTTTCCGCCGGTCGCCGAAGCCGGGCGCCTTGACGCATACCACGTTCAGGGTGCCGCGCAGACGGTTGACCAGCAGAGTGCTGAGAGCCTCGCCCTCTACGTCCTCGGCAATAATGACCAGCTTTTTGCCGGACTGGACCAGCTGCTCCAGCAGGGGGAGGATATCAGCGATGACGGAGATTTTCTTATCGGTAATGAGGATAAAAGCGTCGTCCACAACGGCTTCCATTTTTTCCATATCGGTCGCCATGTAGGGGGAGATATAGCCGCGGTCGAACATCATGCCTTCGACAACCTCACTGTAGGTCTCGGAGGTCTTGGACTCCTCAATCGTAATCACGCCGTCAGAGGACACTTTTTCCATTGCCTCAGCAATCAGCTTGCCGATCACTTCATCACCGGAGGAGACAGTGCCTACACGGGCGATATCATCGGTGCCGTTGACCTTCTGAGAACCGTCACGAATAGAAGCGACAGCAGCGTCCACGGCCTTTGCAATACCCTTTTTCATGACAATGGGATTTGCGCCTGCGGCCAGATTCTTCAGGCCCTCGCCGATAATGGACTGCGCCAGCAGCGTTGCGGTCGTGGTACCGTCACCGGCCACGTCGTTGGTCTTGGTGGAGACTTCCTTCACCAGCTGTGCGCCCATGTTCTCAAACGGATCATCCAGTTCGATTTCTTTTGCGATGGTCACGCCGTCGTTGGTAATGAGGGGCGCGCCGTATTTCTTATCCAGCACCACGTTCCGGCCTTTGGGACCGAGGGTGACTTTCACGGTATCGGCAAGCTGGTTCACGCCGGTTTCAAGAGCTTTGCGGGCGTCTTCGCCGCGCTTAATCAATTTGGACATAATAGCATAACCTCCAATTTATAAATCGTTCTTACTCTACAATGGCCAGGATATCACCCTGCCGGACGATCACGAACTCGTCGTCGCCGATTTTGACGTTGGAGCCGGAATACTTATCGGTAATGACCTTATCGCCGGGTTTTACGGACATAGTGACTTCCTTGCCGTCTACCATACCGCCGGGTCCTACGGAAATGACTTCTGCAACAGAGGGCTTTTCCTTTGCGCTGGAAGTGAGGATAATGCCGCCTTTGGTCGTTTCCTCGGCCTCCATTGGTTTAAGGACGACGAGGTCGGCTAACGGTGT
>CAMWQV010000178.1 GCA_947176425.1 uncultured Clostridia bacterium | reverse complement strand
ACCGCTACCCTGACCATCCGCAAGGCGGGGCAGGATACGCCTATGGCTTCTCTGGAGAGCAGTTCTTCCCACTCTCTGACGGTTTCCGCTATCCCCGGTGCGGAGTACAGTATTGACGGTGGGAGCAGTTGGCAGACCAGCAATACCTTTAACGGACTGGATGCTGACAAGAGCTACACCATCCTGGTCCGCATGGCCGAGGACCAGAATCACACCGCCTCCGGCACACGCCCCGTCTCCGGCAGGACCACCGATACGCCCGTGAACATTCTGGATGCGGATATGCCCGCCTATCACACGGTTTACAATGGCAACCGCCAGCCCTATCCCTATACTGATCTGCTGACCAGCATGGAGGGCATCAAGAGCGTGAGCATCATGTACGTCGGCACTCTCGCCAGCGGCAAGCCCTATGAGACTTCCGAGGCTCCCGTGGATGCTGGTACTTATAAAGTCCGCTTCTATCTGGTTGCCGAGGATACCTACGATTTGAGCGCCGAGCAGGTCTACGCGGATATGACCATTTCCAAGGCTCCGCAGACCATGCCCGCCGCGCCCACCATCGCCCGCCGCACAACTACCACTATCGCGCTGAATCCCGTTCCCGGTGCTGAATACAGCATTGACGGCGGCGCAGCGTGGCAGGACAGCCCCAAGTTTACCGGCCTGACTCCCGACACCGCCTATACCTTCACCCAGCGGATGAAGGAGACGGACAACCTGACCGCCTCTGACAGCCAGAGCGTGGAGGGCCGGACTGTGGCCGACACCGGGCTGAAATATGAGATTGACTACCGGAACGAGATCATTTCCTTCGACCCCGATGTGGTGGAGGCAGGAGAGGACTACACCCTGACCGATGATCTGCCCAACGGCGGCGGCATCATCCCCGGTACGACCATCTATGTCCGTCTGGTGGACGATGGCACCGGCAATCCCGGTCCCGTGGTGATGGAGGTTCTGCCGGAGCGTCCTGCCGCCCCGGACGTAAAGGTGAATCCCTTCGACTTCACCATGAACACCACCGAGGATATGGAGTATTCCGATGATGGCGGCGAAACCTGGAAACCCTGCAAGGATAACCAGGACGTGGAGGACCGGCAGGGCGAGACGCTGCTGGTGCGTATCGCCGCTACGGATGATTCTTTCAAGAGCGACCCCACCACTGTAATTGTCCCCGTCCGGGGCGAGGCTCCCGTGCTGACCATTGACAACGCCACCGAGCGCATGGACAGCACCGCCGCTATGGAGTATTCCAAGGACAACGGCGCAAGCTGGATCACCTGCCTGGACAACATGGACCTGTCCGACCTGACCAATGCCACCCTGCTGGTGCGCTATGCCTGTGACGGCACCAATCCCGCCAGCAAAAACGCCACTGTGATCGTCCCCTCCAGGAACGCCGCGCCCACCGCTGATATTGACCGTGTGGCGGAGCTGCTGACCGTCTCCGGCACCGCGCCGGAGTACCGGACGGAAAATGGCTGGACCGCTGTTCCCGCTGCTGGTCTGGATGTGTCCAGTTTCTACGGCAAGGAGCTGGCTGTCCGCGAGAAGTACGATGCGGAGCATTTTGCCAGCCTGCCCGTGCTGGTCAAGGTCCCGCAGAAGGGTAACAAGCCCGATCTGACCATTGACCGGGACAAGCAGACGGTCAACACCACCGCAGATATGGAGTATTCCACCGATGGCGGCAAGATCTGGACCAAGTGCGACCCCGACATGGACGTGTCCGACCTGACCGGCCAGACCATTCTTGTCCGGGAGGCTCCCACCGATGATAAGTTCGCCAGTGAGCCGACCGAGCTGCGTATCCCCAACCGGACCGAGAATCCCTCTGTTACGCTGGATACCGCCACCGAGACAGTCAACACCACCGAGGATATGGACTACTCCACCGATGGTGGCGTGACCTGGAACCCCTGCACCAAGCCTCTGGACGTGTCCGGCCTGACCGGGCAGACCATCATCATCCGCAACCATGGTGACGGTGATTCCTTCCCCAGCAGCGGTGTGAGCATGGAAATCCCCGCCCGCCGCGAGGCTCCCAAGGTGGAAGTGGACAGCAAGGCACAGACTGTCAGCTCTGACAAGGGGACCGAGTTCTCCGTTGACGGCGGCAAGACCTGGACTACTCTCAGCAAGCCGCTGGACACCGCCGACTACCTGGGCAAAACGGTCCTGTTCCGGTTCCCCGCCACCAAGGACGATTTTGCCAGCCGGACCGTCACCGTGGTGATCTCCAACCACCCCGGCGCTCCCGTCCTGGTATTTGACCCCAACGGCGAAACGCTGAACACTACCCCCGATATGGAATATTCCACTGATGGCGGTAAGACGTGGCATCCCTGCACCAACCCCATGGATGTGTCCGGTCTGGCTGGTAAGGAAATCCTGATCCGCTACCCCGGCAGCGGCGATGGCCTGCCCAGCGACCCCATCACTGTGAAGATTCCCGACCGCCGCAAGGCTCCGAACGTCACGGTTTCCGGCAATACGCTGACCGGAACGGACAACACCATGGAATACCGGCTTCTGCCTGACGGCAAGTGGATTGCTGTTACCGGGAACACCGTCAAGGGACTGGCCCCCGGCACCTATGAAATCCGCTACGCCGCTACCTCCACCGACATGGCCTCTGAGGTCCAGACGGTGGTGATCGACAAGAACAGCGCCAACGGCGGTAACGGTGATCTGAATGTGAACGGTTCCAAGCTGTCTCTGCTGAACCGGAAGGACCATATCGCTTACATCGCCGGACGCACCAGCACCCAGGCGGCTCCCGATGCGGCCATTACCCGCGCCGAGGTTGCCGCTATCCTCTATCGGCTGCTGACCCCGGAGGCCAAGTCTGCCTATGGCACCAACATCAACCGATTCAAGGACGTTCCCGCTGGTGCATGGTATGAAACCGCCGTGTCCACCCTGTCCAACCTGGGCGTTATCACCGGCTACCAGGACGGCAATTTTGGTCCCCAGCGCAACATCACCCGTGCGGAGCTGGCTACTATCCTTGCCCGCTTCTGTGATGCAAGCGGCACTTCCACCCTGGACCGCTTCTCCGACATTTCCGGGAGCTGGGCCAGAAAGTACATCAATCAGGCTGCTGCGGCTGGTCTGGTCTACGGCTACACAGACGGCACGTTCCGTCCCGACCAGAACATCACCCGTGCGGAAACCATTGTGATGGTCAACCGTATCCTGGGCCGCTCCGTTTCTGCTGACACCGTGGTGAAGGGCTACAAGACCTTCTCTGACGTTGCCGCTGGCGCGTGGTACTATTGGGATATTGTTGAGGCATCCAACGATCATACTTTCAACCTGGACAGCTCCGCGGAGAAGTGGACTGCCCTCGGCTGATTCATAACACACATTTGCCCCGGAAGGACTGCAATTCCTTCCGGGGCTTCTTTTTTGCTCAAAGGAGGAAAACATAACGAAAAACCAAGAAAATTCCGGCACCTATCATGCGATTTCGGTATCTGGCGGAAAAGATTCAAGCGCGCTCTTGCTTCTGATGATTGAAAGGGATATGCCCATTGATATAGTCCTATCGGCGGATGTAGGCATGGAGTTCCCGGAAATGTACGAACATCTGGCAAAATTGGACGACCTTCTTTACCGGGAGCGCGGCATCCACATTACCACCCTGCGGCATCCCCAAGGATTTGAATGGCTGATGTTCGATCATCCGGTCAACCGTGCGGAACGGTGGAAACACATCCCTCCGTATGGCTATGGATGGCCGGGAATGAAAAAACGGTGGTGTACGGGGATGCTTAAAACCCATCTGATCTTCAAAGAGGTCAACCGTCTGAAACGGGAGCGGAACGCCCTGCACTATATTGGCATTGCCTATGATGAAGCCCACCGCTGTAAAAACGACCCTCATAACCGCTATCCGCTGGTAGAGTGGGGCATCACCGAAGCCCAGGCATTGCAAATTTGCTATGACCAGGGCTTTGACTTTGGCGGGTTGTATGAGATTTATCATCGTGCCTCCTGCTGGTGCTGTCCGCTGCAACGTATTGACGAGCTGCGGAAACTGCGAACCCACCACCCGGAGCTGTGGGAGCGGCTGCGGGATATGGATAACCGGGCGCGGGCGCAGTTCGGTCCCGGTCCCCTGGGCCAATTCAAACAGAATTGGAGCGTGGAGCGGCTGGAGGAACGCTTTGCCCGTGACGAAAAGGAGGGCCGCGCCTGATGTGCTTTCTTCGCCGTCTGGTGGTTCCACCTTAGTGCCGTCCACTCTCTGCAAACTACAAAAACGGAAAGGAGATAGACACCTTTGGACTATGAGGCAAAGCGCCCGTTGATGGAGCAGATCGACAAGTCCCTTCTGAAACATACGGTTGCCGCTGGCACAAGAGATGGCGGACCGGAAATTCTGGACGCATACCTTTTACAAGGTTTGTCCGAAACCCACTACTATCTGAAGGTTGAGCATGATTTTAAGCCCAACGAGGTAGAGGCCCTCCTGCAATTCGTTGATCCGTTGGTCGTAGCGCGGGAGTGCTGGGAGGAACGGGACCCCGAAAAGGGCTTTCCCATCTGCGATCTGCTCAATGAGATCAATGCGTATGATAGATTCCCTCTGGTGGACCCCACACAGGGGAAGGTAAATAAATTATCTGCACTAAGAGCTGTTTTGAACCAAAATATGGCGGAATTTCATGCGTCTCTGCTGAACATGGACAAAGAAGATATTATAGCCAAAAGTGAAAAAATTGCTGCAATGCGGGCGTCTCACACTTATATGGTATATGACTTTTACTTCCGACCGGAAGATGTTGATACGCTACTTTGTATGAAAAATCCTTTGGAATTTATTGCAAACCAGTGGCCGTCTGATGTAGAGAGACATCTTGATTTGCAAGATTGGGTAGGAGAAGCCATATCGTATTATGCTAAAGGTGCAGTTTCCCAATGCAGGCAAGACGTGACAGAGGAAAAGCCGTCTGTTTTGGACCAGCTTCATAGCAATATGCGGGAAATAGGACAGCGTTCATCCCAAGCGGAGCGGCCCAGGGGCGGCGAGGCCCGCTGACGTTGCCCGCCGCCGCTTGCGAGGAAGGAGGTAGATCATCACGCAGGACGAAGTACGGGATAAATCCGTAGCTCTGGCAATCAAAGTAAGCAAGACTGGCGGCAGGCTGACCGCTGATCTGCTCAAATGGGCCATACGAAAATATATGACCCAGGCTCAAAATCCGAAAATCCACCACGGCAAACAGACCGTGAAACAGCTCGTGAAGCAAGGGCAGGGTGTTCAGAATATCGAGATCACCGACAAGAATATCAAGTCCTTTGAACACGTTGCGAAAAAATACGGCGTGGACTTTGCGCTGAAAAAGGACAGCGCCAACGGCAGATACCTCGTCTTTTTCAAGGCCAGGGATGCCGACGCGCTCAACGCCGCCTTTGCGGAGTACACCGCCAAAACCATGCAGCGCAAGGCCCCGCAGAAACCTTCCGTGCGGCAGAGGCTTTCCCACTTCAAGGAAGTTGTCAAGAATATGGCGCTGGATACGGCAAAAAATCGGGA
>CAMWQV010000177.1 GCA_947176425.1 uncultured Clostridia bacterium | reverse complement strand
CAGCAGTAATAGGCACAGCTGATGAAGTGCGTTCTGCCCTTGATGGTACGGAGAACCTTGTTGTTGACATCAATCAGGCTCTTGGCGAACACCATATAGGCATCCAGCCCGGAATTGATCGAGTCCAACACCTCACTGTCAACCTCGACCCTGCTGGCCCATTCCCGGAAAGGCTTGGTGGAGAAGTCGGGGGATTCCTCTGTGATAAGCTGATAAAGCTGCATGGCGATCATCTCGTCCGTGAACCGCTTTCTGCCAGCCTCCGAAACCACAAACTGAATTGCGCTATGCTTGGCAAGCTGCTGAAAGATTGTCAAGCTGGGGACGTTGGCGCGGGTCAATTCGATTGCCGACAGAGGCTTGCCGTTGTTCAGCCTGCGGAAGAACTCTCGGATTTCCTGCTCCGTCATGTCTGCGTAGTAGTAGATGGTCAGGTTGTAGTCCTTGATTTTGTCCTGCACCCACTCCGGCAACTGGGAGAAATACATTCCGCTGATGTCCTCCACGTCCCCGTTCTCGTCCATAACGGAAGGGGTGTCGGCAGACAACGCAAATTCGTCGTGGAGAAATTCGCTGATGGCATTTGACCGCTGCTTTCCGTCCAGGCTGTCATACACGCCGTTTTCGTCACGGGTGAAGTACATGGCAGGGATCGCATACCCGTAGATCATGCTGTGAATCAGGAGGGACTTTTTCTCAATGTCCCACACAAGATTGCGTTGCACGGCGTTGTCGTAGTTGACTTTGCCCTTTTCCATCTGATTTGTCAGGGCTTTAGCTGTCCAGTTAATATTAAATCGCTGCATACAGTTCTCCCTTCTGCTTACTGGCCCAGCAGTTCTTTATAGGTCTGGAGCATTGCCGCCAGCTCCGGGTCTTTCTCAGCCAGCATCTCATAGACCGCTGCTTTCTGTAACTGTTTAACCTTACTATCCATGCGTGCTTTAAGCTCGACGAGTTGAGCAGCCCGCGCCTTGCGCTCCTTGTAGGCAGACATATCTACCCTGCAAATGACCTCCCGCCCATGGGACACTGGGCCGTTTGGTTCGCCAGCCACAGACACGATACGCGCTACTGCCAACCCGTGGTGCCCAGTCTGGACAACCACGATGTCCTCCGGTTGGATACTGCTGTCATAGAGTGCGTAACGGTACGTCTTATCAATATTCGTCCCATTCAGGAACGCGACCTCGGCTGTGACATAATTTTCATCCATGATCGTTTCCTCGCTTTCAATAATTTCGATTTCATTTTCTTTGAACCAGAAGGCACCGTACTTGCTCCGGGGATTGTTGATGCCGTCAATCCGAATGGCAATGCTGCCCTCATAGTCTTGTACGACTTCGCCGAACTTACCAGCGAAGCGTCCGTGGTAGTGGGACTTTGACTTGATTTGCACCCATGCTCCGATGATTCTGTCATCCATCCAATCTGCACCTCTAACATAAAGATACCCCGCCATCCCGGATTTCCGGGACAGCGGGGCTTTGACTGGGTTACATGAAGGTCCCCGCAGGGCATGGGACACAGAGGATACGGCCATTGGAGCCGACAAACGCCTCCGGGGTATGGAACTGTTTTTCAAGCTGCTCTGCCTGTTCAGGCGTCAGGCCAACGAAGTCCTCTCCGTCCGCAGGAGCGCCGCACAGGAAGAAGGTTCCCCAAATGATATTGTTGACCTCGCCGCTTTCGTCCCGCAGACCGCGATTTCCGGGAAGGCCACGCAGCCAGCCTTCCTCATTGCAGACCAGAGCAATCCCCGGAGAGGGATAGATTGCCTGAATGTACCCGCCTACAATGGATTGCATCTCTTTCAGACTGCCGGATATGTCTCTGGTTTTGGGAACTCTCCCAGGCTCCACAACCAAAATCAACATGATTTGATTCCTCCCAGCTTACGCAGAGATCATAGAAAGAAACTCCTGCTCGGTCAGAACAGGGATACCCAGCTCCCGGGCCTTGGTGAGCTTGCTGCCAGGCTTCTCGCCGCAGATGAGGTAGCTGGTCTTGCGAGTCACGGAGCTGCCAGCGGTGGCCCCGAGGCTGGCGATCTTGCTGTTGATGCCGTCACGGGTGAAGTGCTCCAGCTTGCCAGTAGCAACGATGGTGCAGCCGCCAAAGGGATTCTTTTTGCTTTCCATAGTAACAACGTCCTTTCTGTTTTCAAATATAAATTCTCCCCGAAGGGTTCTCCACAGTTCAAGATTCTCCGGCACTTGGAACCAATCGTGAATGTTTCCACTCAGAGTTGCGCCGAAGTCTGGCAGCGTTGTAAAGTCAAAACTGCCTGTTGCCGCTTTCTCGAACGCATCCAAGTTACCGCCAAAGCGATTATCTAACGCCCTGCTTGCGGTACGCCCGATCATGGGGATGTCCATAGCCACCAGATACCGTGCGAACGTGGTTTTCCTGCTGGTGTTGATGGACTTCTGTAACTTTTCGTAGGACTTGACGCCGAAGCCCTCCATGTGTATAATCTGACTGCGGTATCTGTCCAAATGATAGAGGTCCTGATATGTGGTCAGGAATCCATTGGAAATGAACTTATCCAGGACTGCTTCCGAAATACCGGAAATATCCATGGCCTTCTTCCCGACAAAGTGGACGAATTTGCGAAGCATTTGATTAAGGCAGCCAGGATTATCACAGTGGAGTGTCGCCACCTGTCCACCCTTACCACCAGAACGAGCATAGATTCTCGTAGGCTTTCCGCAACAGGGACACCGTTTCGGAATCAGACTGGAGGCATAACGGTCACGGTCAAGGTTTTCCTCAATGTGGGGGATAATCATGTTGCGCTTGGAAACGAGGATACGACAGCCTGGATGCAGTTCTAAATCCTTGATGAAGGACAGGTTATGCAAGCTGGCCCTCGACACAGTGCAGCCGTCGATCTCTACTGGATCAAACAACGCCACTGGCGCGATCTCCCCGGAACGGCTTGGGGTCCACTCAATAGAGCGGAAGACCGTCTCCGTCATATCGTCCTCAAACTTGAACGCAATGCCGTCCTTGTAGTGATGCCCAGTCCTCCCCAACTTTCGGGAGTAGGAAATGCTGTCATAGCGTAGCACGATTCCGTCAATGGGAAGTTTTTCAAGGTCTGCAACGGTTTTCAGATGTTGGATTTTACTCTCCATTTCTGCCGAAGATGTTTTCTTTTCCAGCCGTATGAACGGGCAGATTTCAAAACCAAGAGGTTCCAAATCCTCCAGCAGCCACCCACGGCTATCTGTGTTGCCGCCCAAGGTGTCCATGCCCTCAATCACATTGAAGGCGTAGAAATAGATACAGCGGTCTTTGCAGATGGACGGATCAAGCAGCCGAATAGAACCAGCAGCCAGATTCCGGGCATTTTTGATCTCCTTGTCCCCGGAGCCTTTCATCTGCTCGAAGTCGTCAGTATGGATCAACCCCTCCCCTGTAATAGCGAGTTTTCCTTTGTGGGGGATCTTCAACGGCACATTGCGGAACGCCGGGATATTGTGGGTAACATCTTCGCCAACCTCGCCGTCCCCACGGGTGGACGCTTCCACCAATTCGCCGTTTTCATAGCACAGCTTGACGGTCAGGCCGTCCAGCTTCAGCATAAGCAGGGCCGGAGCCACGGCGACCATAGAAACCAGATCATCAACTTGCTTGGTCTTGTCCATGCTCAGGAGCGGAACGGTGTGCCTGACCTTCCGCAGCGCACTCACAGGAGCATAGCCAACAGTCTGTGTGGGGGAATTGCTAAGGATAATCCCTGTCTTCTGCTCCAGTGCCGCCAGTTCGTCAAAGAGCCTGTCGTAGACCGCATCGGATACGCTGGGCTTTGCAAGATTGTAATATTCATGTCGATAGCGGTTGAGCTTTGAAACCAATTCAGCGATCCGCTGGACACTGGCGTTGTCAGGTTTCGATTGTTTTTTAGGCACCTTCTTCACCATCCTTTACAACCTTCTCGGCTGTGGTGCTTTCTGCCTTATAGAACGTATTGTGGTAGTTATCGTCCAGAGAGAAACACCATCTGCCGTTGTAGGACTTTTTCGGCTTACGGGTAATAGCTTTCCCGCTCCCATCGACAGGCTTTAGCTGAATCGTTGCGGTGGTGGCCTTGACGATCTCGTAGGTGACACGAACGGTTTTCCACCTGTGTGTACCATCCTGGACAAACTGCTCCGCTGTGAACTGTTCGCCAACTTTGAAGGGATGTGTCTCCCGAAGCTCCTCTGCTTTGATGATTTCCTTGATTTCGGCATAGGCAGCCTGGAGAACCATTCCTTTCGCTCCACCGCTCAATATGCGATAGGTGATGTTCTGAGGACCTGCCCCGATCACTTCAACCTCGGAATTAAATCCATCATTCAGCCGCACATGATAGCCAACCTTGATATTATCTTTGCTAAACTGGATACCGCCGCATTGGTCAACACAGGCTTCCAGAAACGCTTGCTTGTCTATGGCCTTCTCGATTAACTCATACTCATGTTCCATCCATCCGGTGACTTCCTCTATGGAGATTGGCGTACCATCAAACCGCTTTTTCTTCTCGCCGTTCTCCATGGCAGTTAAAGTTTCTTCGTAGTGGACGATATTCTTTTTTCTGGCCCGGATTTCTTTCTTACACTCCTTGATGCGGCGGTCAAGATAAGCAACATCCAGGTATTTTGCCCCGTCCGCTGTTGCCCTGGCGGTCTTTGCTCTGTCTTGGAAATATCCGCTTTTACGATATTCCTCAAAGCCTTTCTCGTACTGGGCAAACATCTTCTCCCGCCGACGAGCAAACGCCTGACTTCCGGCATGACCAGCGATAATCGGCTGGGTGAAGAACGCAATATCGCCGTGCATCCTGTTAAGCGGCTGCTGTAAGGCTTCTCCCCGGCGTTCTGCGTTCTCTGCGTACTGCTCGTAACGCTCGGCCCTTCTCTCGGCCCGCTCTGCCTGACGCTCTACTTGCTCGGAGAAAGAAAGGCGCTCACCCTGCCGCTGTTCCTCGGTAAAGCCCAGCTTGACGGCGATTCGTTTCGCCCATGCAAGGTTCGGCTCCTTGGCTCTGCTCACCCAGCAGCCCCTAGATCGGCTCCAGAGAAACGAACTTTTCAGATCGGCCTTCTGCTCCGCAGTCAGAGCGTTGTACTCAGACTTCTCAAAATGAAGTTCGATTTTGGTCGTTTCCAGATTAAAAATGTACTGTCTCACGTCAGATAGCCTCCTTCTGGATGCCGTACACATCATCGACATAGTAGGCCCCGGTGAAGAAGTTGAAGATCGCCGTACACCGAACACCGTTGACCTCGGCCAAATAGTGGTTATCGCCAATGCACCGGATGATCTCAGCCTCGCCCAGCACATGGCGATTATGCTCATGGTCTTTCAAGCTGTGGATATACGCTTGCACTTTCATAGCTAACAGCCCCCTTTCACGCGTCTTGCTCAAATTTGTAAAAGTCCTCGTCACAGGTAAAGCACTGATAGTCATAGCCAGGTAACAGACTCTTGAACAGCGGGCTTCCGCACCGCCAGCAAATGCCGCAGCTTTCCATGATGGTCATGTGCCGCAGTTCTTCCGAGTCAACGCCAC
>CAMWQV010000176.1 GCA_947176425.1 uncultured Clostridia bacterium | reverse complement strand
GTCCTGCACCGTCAGATCAATCCGCAGGTCCGGCTTGTCCGAACCGTAAGTCTCCATTGCCTCGTTGAAGCCGATGCGCTTAAACGGTGCCGATGACGCAATATCATATGTGCCGTATTCCGCAAAAATCGGAGGCAGCACGTCTTCCAAAACAGCAAAAACGTCGTCCTGCGTGGCAAAGCTCATTTCCATATCCAGCTGATAGAACTCGCCGGGAGAACGGTCGCCGCGGGCATCCTCGTCACGGAAGCAGGGGGCGATTTGGAAGTAACGGTCAAAGCCGGAGGTCATAAGAAGCTGCTTGAACTGCTGGGGTGCTTGGGGAAGTGCATAGAATTTACCGGGATGCTTGCGGGCCGGTACCAGATAATCGCGTGCGCCTTCCGGGGAGGATGCAGTCAGAATCGGAGTCGTGATCTCAAGGAAATCATGTTTTGTCATCGCGGTCCGCAAAGCGGATACTACATTGCAGCGGAGAATAATGTTCTTTTTTACCGCCGGATTGCGTAAGTCTAAATAGCGGTATTTCAATCTCTGCGTCTCGTCCGCTTCCCGGCTGTGATTGATCTGGAAGGGCAGTTCGTTATATTTGCAGCGGCCCAGTACTTCGAGCTTTTCCGGCACGACTTCAATTTCTCCGGTCGGCAGATTCTTATTTTTGCTGCTGCGCTCCCGGACCACGCCTTCTACGGAAATGACCGTTTCTTTGTTCAGGCCGTGAATAATGCCCATCATTTCTTCCGTCTCAATCACGATCTGCGTCGTGCCGTAAAAATCCCGCAGGATCACAAACGCAAAGTTCTGTCCGACTTCACGGACATTTTCCATCCATCCGGACAGCTTTACCTGTTTGCCGGCATCTTCCAGCCGCAGCTCGTTGCAGGTATGCGTGCGATTTTGTGTCATGTCTGTAAATTCCTTTCTGGTTTTGAATTATTTCTGTGCTGAGATAACAGCCGCGCTTTGACGCTGCTCTAATCCCTTGACAATTCGCATATATGTCTGGTCAAAATCCAGCTTTGTCTGTTCGCCGGTAGCCATATCCTTACAGCTGACCAGCTTCGCCGCAATCTCGTCATCTCCCAGGAAAATTACATAGGGGATGCCCTGCCGGTCCGCATAGTTCATCTTTGCGTTGAATTTTTTCTTCTCCGTATAAAGCTGTACCCGGATTCCCAGTTCCCGCAGGCGCGACGCCAGCGATATGGCAGGCGCAAGGTCCGGCGTCATGGGCAGAATCAGGACATCGGCAGACGCGCCAGCCGCCTCGGTATTCAGCATTTTTTGTTCGTTAAGAACGTAGAAAAGCCGGGTCAGTCCAATGGAAATGCCTACGCCGGGTAGGACTTTATTTGTATAATATTCCGCAAGGTTGTCATACCGTCCGCCGGAACAAATGGAACCAATTTCCGGATGGTCCAGCATAGCGGTTTCGTAGACGGTGCCGGTGTAGTAATCCAGGCCGCGGGCAATGGTCAGGTCTACCGCAAAATATTCCTCCGGTACGCCAAAAGCCGACAGATATTTTACGACTGTCTCCAGCTCGGCACGCCCGGCGTCGAACAGCTCGTTTTTGCCCGTGTACCGGTCCAGCTCCGCCAGAACTTCCGCGTTTGTGCCATTGATGGAGATGAATTGCATGATCTTCTCCGCAGCGGCAGGGGAGAGGCCCAGTTCTTCTGTCAAAAGCCCTGCCACTTTTTCCGCACCGATTTTATCCAGCTTATCCACCGTGCGCATAATATCCCCCGACTGTTCCGTCAGGTTCAGAATGGCGTAAAAACCATTCAGAATTTTCCGGTTGTTCACCAGAATCCGAAAACGCTGCAAGCCGAGACGCGAAAATGTCTGATAAATTATGGCTGGAATCTCCGCCTCATTGGTTACATCCAGTTTTCCGTCGCCTATGATATCAATATCCGCCTGATAAAATTCCCGGAAGCGTCCCCTCTGCGCCCGTTCTCCGCGGTAGACCTTGCCGATCTGATAGCGGCGGAAAGGAAACGTGAGGCTGCCGTAATGCAGGGCGACATATTTCGCCAGCGGTACTGTCAGGTCAAAACGCAGGCTGAGGTCAGAATCACCTTTCGTAAAACGGTAAATCTGTTTTTCCGTTTCGCCGCCGCCTTTCGCCAGCAAAACCTCGCTGGCTTCAATCACCGGTGTGTCCAGGGGCGTGAAACCGTATGAGCTGTATGTCTCCCGCAGGGTCTGCATGATGCGTTCCATTATGAGCTGTTCCCGCGGCAGCAGTTCCATAAATCCGGAGAGTGTCCGGGGCTGTACTTTCATTAATTTCCCTCCTGTCAATCAGGTTTATTTTTGCCGGGCATTTCTATATAAACTCAAACAGGCCAACGCAAGAACCATCGGCGCACAGGCGTATCCCGCGCTGACCATTCCATTATTATACAGCACATACGCCGCCCCGGCAAATGTCAAAATCACAAAGATTACTGTCAATATCAGAAATAATTTTTTCATAGCAGCACCTTCATAAAAAGAGCAACGCTCCCGTCCCCTGTCTTAGCGGGACGAGAGCCTCCTGTCCTTTCCTCCGCGTGGGGCGGCGGTCTTTCAGCGATTCAGCTTGTGCTTGGGGTTGATGATCTTCCGCCAGTCCAAATCACCGCGGTCCATTCCTAACAGCAGCATTTCCGCTGTCGCCTGATTGGAGGCATAGGGAATGTTGTTCTGGTCGCACAGCCGCGAAATGTACAATGCTTCCGCTTCCAGCGCGGAGTCGTTGGGATCCACAAAAAACAGCACCATATCCATCTCATTATATGCGATCCGTGCGCCGATCTGCTGGCTCCCGCCGTGCTGGCAGGATAAGAACAAATGGATATGCAGTCCCGTCGCCTCCATAATCATCCGTCCGGTGGTATTCGTGGCACAAAGGACATGCCGGGACAATATTCCGGCGTACGCAGAACAGAACTGGACCATCAGGTCCTTTTTATTGTCGTGGGACATCAGAGCAAGATACATGACGATCTATTCCTTTCTTTTTCCTTTGATGTCTCTCTATAAAGCTGCGTTCATCATTACAGGGATCATCTGATTTTCATAAGCGGCGTCCGCTGACCGTTGATCCGGCGGGCTATGTTCCGATAGGCGCGGGCTGCACAGTCGTTGTTCGTCATCAGCAGCGGCACGCCCCGTCCCGCGTGCAGCGACATGGTCTCATCCTCCGGAATCACGCCCAGAAGCGGCAGCCCTGTACTGTCAATCGCATCGTCTATGGTTTGATGCAGCGACTTGAGAAGTTTTTGACGGCAGCGGTTTACGACCATATGGACGCTGTTCTCCGGAAGCACATTTAATTCCATAGCGGTGCGCTGTGCGTCCCGGAGACTGCTGGCCTCAGTGGTGGTGACTAAAACAGCACGGTCCGCTCCGGAGATGGCCAGCTGAAATCCTGCGCCCAGTCCGGCGGGGGCGTCCACCAGGCAGTAATCATATTGTTCGTTAATGGCAGGAAAAAGGTCCCGGAACGCCTGCTTGTCAATAGAAGATACACCGATCCGTGTCGGCGCGGTCAGCAGGAAAAGATTATGCTGTTTGGGGTGCGGGACGGCGGCTTCCTCCAAAGTGCAGTTGCCTGTCAGGATATCCGTGAAATCCATTACCGCGCAATCAGTCATTGCCATAGCGATATCCAGATTCCTCAATCCCACATCACAGTCCAGGCACAGAGTAGCGTGCCCCAGCATAGCCAGCCCCATACCCACGTTGGCAGTAAACGACGTTTTTCCGGTCCCGCCCTTTCCGGAAACTACTACGATAGTCTGTCCCATAGTTTTATATCCGGTACACTCTCCTTTTCTTTCTATGCGGCGTCACACCGCCTGTATGTCACCCTCAGAGGGGCGACTTTTTGATCTGCGCGAAACGGCGGGGATACTGCTTCGGCGCGGTTTTGACCTTCTCGATACAGATCAGCCGGTGGGTAACGTCTGTGGTTGGAATACGGTAATCCTTCACCCAGGCAATCCGGCCCCCCAGCAGAGACACCGCCCGTTTCGCTGAATTGATCTCATCTTCGGTATGGCTGGACTTCATCGCCAGAAAACAGCCGCCCCGTTCCGTCAGCGGCAGGCACAGTTCTGCCAAGACCGGCAGCGACGCAACGGCCCGGCTGACAACATAGCGGAAGGATTCCCGATGCTCCGCCGCAAATTCCTCCGCCCTCGCATGGACGCAGGTCACATTTTGCAGGGCCAGCGTCCGGCAGGTCTCCCGCAAAAATTCGACCCGTTTATTCAGGCTGTCCAGCAGCGTTACCTGCATTTCCGGCAGCGACGCCGCCAGAGGCAGGCCCGGCAGGCCGGCGCCGGTACCCACATCCAGCAGCGTACCGTCCCGGAGTCCCGCCAGCGGGATCAGTTCCAGGCTGTCCAGCAGATGCAGCGACGCCACGTCCTCTGGTTCTGTAATTGCAGTCAGGTTCATGACCTTGTTGCGTTCCAGCAGCAGGCCGGCGTATTGCTCCAGCAGGGGAATCAGCGCGGGGGCCAGCCCCAGCTCCGGCAGGCCCGCGGACAGTACGTCCCTCATTGCTTCTCCTTCAGCAGATCGCGTATCTCCCGCAGCAGCAGCTCCTCATTGGACGGCTCGGGGGGTGGGGGAGGGGCTGCCTGCGCGGGCGTGCGATGCAGTTGGTTGACCGCCTTGACCATACAGAAGACCACAAAAGCCAAGATAACAAAATTTAATACGGCCTGGATAAAGTTTCCATAGGTGATCTCCGCACCGCCTATATGCAGATGCAGGTCCGCAAAACTGGCCTCGCTGACAAATATGCCCACCACTGGCATAATGATATCGTCGATCAGGGACGTGGTGATGGACCCGAACGCGCCGCCGACAATCACGCCCACTGCCAGGTCCATCACATTTCCGCGCATGGCAAACGCTTTGAATTCTTCTAAAAATTTTTTCATGCAGTCTGTTCGATCCTTTGCAGTACCGGTTTAAACTTCTGCTGATTCCTCCGGCTCCCCGTCTGCCGCGGCTTCCCCGTCAGGAATGTCAGCGGCGGCCTGCGCAGTTTCAATCGCTTCTTCTGCAATGCTCTCAGCAACATCCACTGCGGTTTCCTCAGTCTTTTCTTCCTCAGCCTCGATCTCATCATCCTCGTCTTCCGGGATGTATTCGACCGTCAGATCATCGGCATACAGATGCGCTTCGTCATCCGCCAGCGGGTTAAAAAATCCCACATGCACAGAGAGGCTCTTTTTCTCGCCGTCGTCCTGGGGAGTTTGGGTGGCCTCCCATAAGAGGGCGCGGTACTTCTTCTCGCCGGTATCCTCGTCGGTAGAGACACGGTAGGGGATCAGGCTGCCCAGCAGCGCGGCGGTGCCAAAGACTTTCAATACGTTAGACAGTTTCATGCGATTAGCTCCTTTTCATGTTATCAGAAATTATGAAATACAATTTAATTTTTCGGCCGCAGAATTTCCGTACCGCCCATGTACGGACGCAGGGGCGCGGGAACAAGCACGCTTCCGTCCGCCTGCAAATTATTCTCCAAAAACGCGATCAGCATACGCGGGGGCGCAACGA
>CAMWQV010000175.1 GCA_947176425.1 uncultured Clostridia bacterium | reverse complement strand
GGAGCATAGCGACGAGCAGTTTGGCATGTTCGTTGCAGACGCCGCCGCCGTTTTCGATGACCTTATCGGGGCTGACGTAAGTGTCGATGGCACCCATTTTGAGGGCCTTGTCGTAGTGCAGGGTGCTGGTGACGTACTTGGTGATTGCTTTGACGTTGTCCAGTTGGGTTTTCTTGGTGTCCCAGAGCTCGTCGGCCTTGGCTACGGCTTTGGGTGCGTTGGCGTAGTCGCCCCAGGGATTGGACACCAGGTAGGGGGCGAGGTCGGAGTCGATCTTGCTGACGCTGAAGTTGTTCTTGTACTGGACGGAGTAGCTTTTGCCGCCGTTGGTGTTGTTGGCGATGGCGTACTGGTATTTGCCTGTGCCATCGACGATGGAGGCCTTGATCGTCTCGTCCTTCTGGACGGTGAAGAGGGCCTGCTTGCCGTTGGGGCCTTGGAGGATGAAGCAGCGCTCCTGGCCCTTGGCCGTGAAGGAGACGTAGCCCTGCGCGGCGGTGGACCAGTCGACTTTGCCGTAGCTGTTGTCGTCGGACGCGTTCTTGGTTTCGGGCTTAGTAGCGGTCTTGACGGACTTGACCAGGGTCGTGAGCTCGCCGCCGGCGTAGGATTTGACGATGACGTTGGTTTGACTGGCGTTGTGGGCCTTGCTGGCTTTCTGGGTGCCGGGGACGTGGCCGTCGGTGCTGTTGGTGTCGCCAGTGCCAGTGCTGCCGTTGTCCTTGCTGTTCTTGTTGCTCCAGTAGTTGGACCAGTCGACGGCCTTGCCGTTTGCGTCGGGGCTGGGGATTTCGGTGATAATACCGGTCTCGGGGTCGACGATGACGGCGGGGGTGCCGTCGCTGTTGCCGCTGCAGGCGGCGAGCCCGATGGCCATGACGACGGCGAGGATGAGGGCGATGATGGTCTTGCTAATGGTGGTTTTCATGGTTATCATTCCTTTCTGTGGATCGGCACCGTCTGATGACGTTGCGGCGGTGCGAGTGGTTTACGGTCGTTCGATAGTGAGCGAGAGGGTGCAACATGATGTGTCTCCTTTCTCGGTCGTGTATGTGTCCGATGGCTTCCGCGGGCCGTGGTTCCTGTATTTATAGCCTGTTTCCGTCCATCGCTTCATCTTCCGCTCCCCCACCCGCCGCGTTCTGCGGCCGGTGTATCTTAGGGGGCGGTGGCGGGAACGTCGGAGACGCTTAGTATATTGAGTATACTATATGTCTGTCCGATTGGCAAGACCGGTTTCCGACGTTTTCCTGGTTTATGGGGATTTTTTCTTGCCGGGTGTTCAGGACACGGGAGCCTCGATCTCGTAGGCGATGCCGCTCAGGCCGGCGTCGTATCCGTTCTCGATGTCGGAGAGCCGGGTGACCTGGATGGTTTCCATCGGGGTTCGGCCGGATGCCATCCGGCTATCAGTGTTCGGTGCTGTACCCATCGATTTCGATTTCCCCGGTGTCCTTTCTGGCGAACCTGTGGCGGTTGTACGGGGCCTTCGTGCTCGGGACATAGCCGAGCCCTATGATATTACCGGATTCGTCGAGCATGAGTACTTTGTATTCGCAGCCGGTACAGTCTTGGTGTCCGACCATCTCGATGATGTCGGCCGCGGTGTCGAAGGACAGGTTAATTCCTCCGTCGGGCCTTTTCGTCTGGACGATATATTGTTTCATCTGTTCCTCCTTGCGGTGCTTATGGTCTCCCGCTGTTTTTCCGGACGGCCGCCGGACGGGCCGATGCTGCGGGATGACTGTGATTTGGTTGGTTCCGGTTGGCAAGACCGGTTTCCGATGTTTTCCTGGTTTATGGGGATTTTTTCTTGCCGGGTGTCAGAACACGGGCACTTCGATCTCGTAGGCGATGCCGCTGAGGCCGGCGTCGTATCCGTCCTCGATGTCGGAGAGCTGGGTGACCTGGATGGTTTCCGTGGGCTGTGCCGATGCGTGGGCCGGGGTAGACAGGAGCGAGAATATGCAGCAGATGGCGGTCAGTGCGATGGCCGTGCAGGCAATCACGGTCTTCAGGATGGTCTTCAGTTTTTTCATGACGATTTTCCCCTTATTTTCATGAATTTTTTACGGGAATCCGTGTCCGTTGACTACCGGACGGCACGCGCGGTGCCGGGAATTCCCCGTGCGGCACGGGATTTCAGGCAGATCCCTCCGCACCGTGTCGCCCGCCCCTGCCTATCCCCCCGACTGCCCAGAGGAATGGCTGGTATCCCTTCGCGCGCCGTCAGGCGCGCTGCCGGTGGGCGACTTCCCACCGGCCGGGTCCCGCTTTCCGGAGCTTCGTGCCCTGCGGTCCGCACCATCCGATTCCTCTCCGGCGCGTCCGCGGTTCTTTTCCGTTCCCGTAGTTACTTGGTTGTCCTACGGGAACGGAAAAGAAGGCGTCCGTATTGCGGAATCCCTCATGGATCATGTTTATTCTTGTTTGAGGTTTCCGGTTTGTGAGCGTATAATAATGATAGCGTAGGCCTAAATGTAGGGAATCGTAACCTGGCGAAAAGAAGTTTGATCGATCCGGTACGGCAGCTGCGGGGAGCCGCAAAGGGGGTAATCATCATGACTGCACAGGAAGCTATGCGCGTGTTCGATAAGGAGGGGCTGCGCGAGAAGCTCAAAGCTATCGGAATCAGCATAGCAGAGGAAACGCAGTCAGTCAATTAGCCCGGTGCTGGGAAGGGGGTGCTTCGTGCCGGCAGGATCGCGCACCTTCCGGGACGGATGCCGTATCGGGAGAAAAAAGCCCTCCGACTGCACATGTGTGCGGCCGGAGGGCGTTCGCGTTGCTATAGGGGTTAAATATAGTATATATTCGGGGGTTCTTTACTATCACTATTTCGTCAAATAACACAATAGTTTTTATTTTTTCAAACAGGGCCTAGCAGATCGCCTATTCAAGCATTTGGATGCCATGTGAGGAAAGCGTTGATTTGTACATTAGCTATAAATGAGCAAATCTGTAGGAATGCACAAAAATCAGGACTTGTTATACTATATATAGTATTTTATAGATTGCGAAGCTCGATATATGGGTTCTGCTCTGTGGAAAACGTCAGTTTTTCTCATTATAGCATTATGGTGACTGATGTAGAATTATGTTGCAATATGTAGAAATTTAAGGTACAATTCCATTTTAGAAAACGACTGAATTTTCTTGTTTACAAGAGAGAAGGGGGATATGATGGTGGAGCAGGAAAAGCAGAGTGTTTCGATGCAGTCAGAAGAAAAAGAATCAGATATCAAACATAAGTATGCGGTTAGATTTTGGAGGTGGTTTTTCTTCGGCATCTTCTTTTCTTTTTTGCCAGTTATTATATCGGTATGGGTTAACTGGTACATCGGATATCAGACAGAGTTTTCAGAAGTGCTTTTAGGATATTTTATAGACCTTGTTTTAGTTATTTTTGCGGTTGCGACGAATGCCTGCAGCTATGCGACAGATGGCCTGATAAGGATTGGATGGATGATTGTTGCAATCGGGGGGATGGTTATTTCTGGAATTATGTATATCATTTACTTAGCGATTCCAGCCGAAGCTGCACTGGAAAAGCTATTGCCTACTTTTTTGGGCGCTTGTGTTGTTTTGGGTGTATGTTCCTCAGTAGGTTTTTTCATTGAAGGAAAAAATAGAAAGGAGGAATTGAAGTGCAGGGGCTTAGAAACTCCTACGGATCAGGAGCTAATGTAAAGCATATGCAGAATTCAAAGAGCAGAACGACATTTCGTATTGTCTGCTTTGCTGTAAGCCTTATTGTATCATTTCTGATTTTAATTTGTTTTTTTCTGACGATAAGAAAGATCAAAATGGAACTTCATACTGATTATATGACTGCACAGGCAGCTATTACAGATGGCGATTACCAGTCAGCGATAGATATCTTCGATATGCTCGGTCCTAATTATCAAGAGGCACGGAAATATAAGGAATATGCTATGGCTCGTATGCTGTATGATGACCAGCGGTTTGAAGATGCCTGGGTAATTTTTGAATCATTAGGGAATTTCGAAGATTCATCAATGTATTTGACAATGATCGAAGAAGAGAGTGCAGACAATAGTAATGAGGATTCTTATGCTGAAGCCTGCAAGTGTTATGTCGAGGAAAATTACGCGAGAGCGTTTGATATATTCAATAAATTGGGTGAATACAATAATAGCCGCGATTTGGCGGAGCGGAGCAAGGCATTGTGGCGTCAACAGTGCGCCAATGTTATTTCTGCGGGGATACGCTGTTCTGTCGGCATTACTGAAAATGGCGGAGCAAAGCTGTCATGCGGAGACTTTTTTTTCGGCAGAGATGATATTGAGCAGAATTGGTCCGATGTGGTCTCCGTGTCGGCGTGTGGAGAATTCGTTCTTGGCTTAAAAGAAGATGGAACGGTATATTTAGCGACAATGGAGCGAGACGATCGGTATGATTATCAGATCAGTACGAGCGATTGGACGGATATCATTGCTGTTTCTGCCGGCGAACAGTTTATTGTCGGACTTAGAAGCGACGGCACAATCGTCAGCAGCGGCTCCTTCGAGGAAGGGAATGTGGAGTTGCGCAGTTGGGAAAAAATCGTAGCGATAGATACTGGCTGGCAGCATGTTGTTGGCTTAGATCAAGACGGGAATGTCCATATTGCTGGAAAACATGTTGAACAACTGCAGAATGACATCGACGCCGTTAAAGATCAGTGGTCCGATTTGATTGCTATTTCTACGGGAGGCAGTATCGGTTTTGAGAATGGCGTCCGGAACAGAGGACTAGGGCATATCGTAGCGTTGAGGAGAGATGGAAAAGTACTTGCGGTAGGGGATGATGAATACGGGCAGCGTGATGTGACAGGCTGGGAGAATGTGGTTGCAATCTCTGCTGGTGATTATCATACAGTGGCGCTTACGAAAGAAGGAAGGATTCTTTCAACTCAACGAAAAGATGATTTTCCTGATTCATATGAGGAAATAAACAATCAATGGGCGTCGAAGAAGTTTAGAGCACTGTCTGCCGGATATGGATCCACGTTAGGTGTAGAAGTTGATGGTAGTGTCTGCAATGCCGGCCTTGATAAAAACGGGCAGAGCGATGTGGCAGGATGGAAAATTAAGCAATAGGCATAACATGTTGCGTAGTAGCTCTATGGGTCGGCTTTAGAGGTTCCGATGAGGAGCGGCGCGACCACCTGTGGGCGTCCCGTGACAACCTAGACATGATCCCAGGACAACATGGCGGACGCTGGCGTATGTCATCATGGGGCCTGGTTCCCCGGTCCTGAGAGGCACCGCCATGACAAATGCGCCGCAGGCAGTTTCGCGGGCAGGCGTCCCGCACGTTTGGCTTTCGATTCAGGCAGCATTACCGGCCCGTGTCTGACGGGAACGGGAAAGAACGGGGTGGTTGCCCGGCACCTGATGGAGCAAGCATTCTGGTTGGCCGCCCGTTTCTTTTCCATCGCCGTCGGATAAGAGCCAGGGGCGCTGAAACGATAATCATGATAGGTTTCCCTACCTATGCGACAGGAACGCCATGTCCGTCGAATGATTGACGAATCCGGTGTAGATGTCCGCGCTGCTGTTTCGTCTCAGATCCCGCGGG
>CAMWQV010000174.1 GCA_947176425.1 uncultured Clostridia bacterium | reverse complement strand
GGGATTGGGTGTGGCGATCCCCCAGACGGCGGGAGGATTTGGTCCGAACCTACAATGAACTGTTCAACTCCACCCGCCCCCGTGAGTATGACGGCAGCCACATCGTTTTCGGCGGCATGAACCCGGATATTACCCTGCGGGACCACCAGCGGGGCGCTATTGCCCATGTGCTTTACGGCGGAAATACCCTGTTGGCACACGAAGTCGGTGCGGGCAAGACCTTCGAGATGGCGGCGTCTGCTATGGAGGCCAAACGGCTGGGGCTGTGCCAGAAGTCCCTTTTTGTCGTGCCAAACCACCTGACCCTCCAATGGGCCAGCGAGTTCCTGCGGCTCTATCCCAGCGCAAAGATACTGGTAGCGTCCAAGAAGGATTTTGAGACAGCAAGACGCAAGAAGTTCTGCGCCCGTATTGCCACCGGGGACTATGACGCTGTTATCATCGGACACAGCCAATTTGAGAAAATCCCCATATCCGCAGAGCGGCAGGAGCGCATTTTGCAGGAACAGCTTGACGAGATCACCGACGCCATAGCGGAAATGAAGGTCATGCAGGGCGAGAACTTTACCATCAAGCAGTTGGAAAAGACCCGCCGCTCTCTGGAGGCGAGGTTGGAGAAGTTGCAAGCCGCCGAGCGCAAGGACGATGTTATCACCTTTGAGCAGTTGGGCGTTGACCGGCTCTTTGTGGACGAGGCACACGCCTTTAAGAACTTGTTCCTTTACACGAAAATGCGAAATGTGGCGGGGCTTTCCACCTCCGAAGCGCAGAAGTCCTCGGATATGTTTATGAAGTGCCAGTATATGGACGAATTGACCGGTGGGAAGGGTACGATTTTTGCCACGGGAACCCCTGTGTCGAACAGTATGACGGAGCTTTATACCATGATGCGCTATCTCCAGCATGGCACGCTCCGGGCAAAAGGATTGACCCATTTTGACCAGTGGGCTTCCACCTTTGGCGAAACTACCACAGCGATAGAGCTTGCCCCCGAAGGGACTGGCTACCGCGCCCGGACGAGGTTTGCGAAGTTCTTCAACCTCCCGGAGCTGATGAGTATGTTCAAAGAGGTGGCCGACATCAAGACCGCCGACCAGCTTCATCTCCCGGTGCCGGAGGCTAAATTTGAAACCGTGGTAGTACAGCCCTCGGAGATTCAGAAGGAAATGGTGGCGGATCTGTCCGAACGTGCCGCCGCCGTCCACAACAGGGATGTGGAACCCTCGGTTGACAATATGCTCAAAATCACATCGGACGGGCGCAAGATCGGCCTTGACCAGCGGCTGATGAACCCGCTCCTGCCCGATGACCCCAACAGCAAGCTGAACGCCTGCGTCCAGAATGTTCTCCGTATTTGGGAGGACGGGAAGGATGAGCGGCTGACGCAATTATTGTTCTGCGACCTGTCCACGCCGAAGGGCGACGGCACGTTCAATGTCTATGAGGACATCCGGGACAAGCTGGTGGCCGCTGGCGTTCCCAATGAGGAAATCGCCTTTATCCACGATGCCGACACCGAAGCGAAGAAGAAGGAGCTGTTCGGCAAGGTGCGGACTGGCGAGGTGCGTGTCCTGCTCGGCTCTACCCAGAAGATGGGAGCCGGGACCAACGTGCAGGACCGTCTTGTGGCGGTTCACCACCTGGATGTGGGCTGGCGTCCTGCCGATATGACCCAGCGCAACGGACGCATTATCCGGCAGGGCAACCGGAACAAACAGGTTCAGGTTTTCCAGTATGTGACGGAGGGAACCTTTGACGCCTATCTCTACCAGACGCTGGAAAACAAGCAGAAATTCATTTCGCAGATTATGACCAGCAAATCCCCGGTGCGTTCCTGTGACGATGTGGATGAGCAAGCGTTGAGTTATGCTGAAATCAAGGCCCTCTGCGCTGGCAATCCGCTGATTCGTGAGAAAATGGACTTGGATGTGGATGTGGCGAAGCTGAAAGTCCTCCGGGCTGATTACCAGAGCAAGCACTTCCGGCTGGAGGACCAGCTTTTGAAATACTTCCCTGCCGAGATCGAAGCGCAGCAGAGCCGCAACAAGGGTTTTGAAGCGGACATCCAGACGGTGGAGGCCCACCCGCTCCCGGATGAGGGGTTTGTGGGGATGGAACTGGCCGGAAAGCACTATGCGGAAAAGGCCGACGCCGGAGATGCCATTCTTGCCCTCTGCAAGGAGATCAAAAGCACCGAGGGCATCCCCATCGGCAGCTACCGGGGATTCCAGATGGAGCTTTCCTATGAAACCTTTGAAAAGCAGTTCCAGATCACCTTAAAAGGCGAGATGAGCTACCGTGTCAGTCTGGGTACGGATTCCAGGGGCAACCTGACCCGTCTGGACAACGCCCTTGCTGGTATCACCGCCCGTCTGGAACGGGGGCAGGAGCAGTTGGAGAACCTTCGGAACCAGCAGACTGCCGCACAGGTGGAGTTGGAAAAGCCGTTCCCGCAGGAGGCGGAGCTTGCCGAAAAGAGCGCCAGACTTGCGGAACTGGACGCCGCTCTCAGTATGGATGACAGCATCGACCGTGACGGCGGGGAGGTCAGTGAAGAAGTCAGTGACGGTGAGCGCCCCTCTGTTCTGGAGGACCTGAAAAAACGGGCGGCGGAGATCGCGCCGGATAAGAAGCCCGGAAAGGAGCCGGAGCGGTGATGAAAAGGGAAAAGCAATTATTGGTCCGTATCTCGGATGCGGATAAAGAGCGGATTCAGGCCAAAATGGAGGAGGCTGGCATCCGCAATATGAGCGCCTATGTCCGTAAGATGGCGCTGGACGGTATCTGCGTGAAGCTGGATTTAGCGGAGGTGCGCCAGCTTATCGTCCTGCTCCAGCGGTGCAGCAACAACCTGAACCAGTACGCAAAACGGGCGAATGAGACGGGCAGCGTCTATGCGGCGGACATTGAAGATTTGCAGAGCCGCCTTGATGAGATTTGGGAATTGGCAAGACAGTCCCTTGCCCATCTTGCCAATATCCGCTGAACGGCATAGGTTTCCAAAGCATGGCAAGAGGACGCGGAATGATCCGCGCCCTCTACATACTCAACATCCTTGCCGAACCGCCGTCCTGCGATGGATAACTGCCCTTACAAACAGGAATTTGTGCGTTACACAGCACTCTGCGATATGCTGTCATATACGACTGAAATTGGCATTTGTCCAGAAGAAAGCTTAAAATTATATACCGAACCGTCTTCACTTATAAAACTTGCTATATAATCCCCATACGCTGTTGAAAACTCAATGTCCTTAAACTGCAATTCCATTTCCCTATAATTCTCTTGAACATATTTTGTTGCTGTATATCTTCCTATGCTTTTGGGAATAAATCCAGTTCCCCATAGGACTGCAATTACAAGAACTGCCGCACCAACGATTCCCAAAACTTTTTTCATTTTCTTCAAAATGGAAACCTCCCCAAACACCGATTTGCTAAATTTAATTATACTATATCGGATTTTGCGCTTCAAGATGTAGCTGATAAACACTCTACATACCCGGCATCCTTGCCGGATCGCCGTCCGGCGCGGTAAACTGTACTCAGAAAGCAGGAAAGGATGGAAACGGATATGAGACTTCTGAAACTCCCTTTGAAACTGCTGGCGCTCCCCCTGATGCTGGCTCTCTACACGCTCCATATCATCGGCAAGCTGGCCTCTAATCTCTCCGCCTATGTGATAGGGCTGCTCATGCTGGTCGTGCTGGTCTGCGGGATTCAGCAGGCATACCTCCGGGAGTGGCTGAATGTGGCGATCCTGATCGGCGTGGAGGCGGTCTGCGTGGCGCTCCAGTTCTCCGCCATGTTCGTGGTGGAACTGGCTGGAGAGTGGGCCGGCAGCATTGGGGCTTTTCTCCATTCGTAAACTATGAAAGGATGGGCGATGATGGATTTTCCGAAAGACGAGATTCAGACCCTGCTTGCATGGATGCGGGAGCAGATGCACGGCGACACCGTGACCGAGTGGACCTATGGGAACGAGCATGACCGCATGAGCGAGGCGGCGGATTTTCTGAGCGGCCTGCTTTCACGGGAGAGTGGCGATGCGGAAATATAGCGATAAAATGGGCAGTCATCGGTCTGGGTGGCTGCCCATTAAACTGGAATTGATTGGTGCTGATTACGCTTTGTTTCCGTGTGTTTGCAAATACTCTGCCAATGTATCCAACATCTCACGGTTCGTTGGATGATACACTTTAAGGCCAGACTCTGTCCCTGAAGAAACAACGATCATACTTTCGCTGTGCATCGACATGAAACAGCTTTCGCTTTCTCCACTTCCCCATACGAAAACCGCATTGGCGACCAAGACGTTGTTCGCGTCATCAGAACCAACGCTATTGATACTCCATGGTAACAAATTGCGAAAATCCTGGCGATAGTTTGACGAATCCAGTATCTCCATGATTTCTTCAAAACCGTCATCTTGCGGTGATAGCTCACTGAGCGTGTAGGAGTTGCTATATGGCATTCCGTATTCAACGCCGCCTACGCTTACCGAGCAAGCAATGCTGGTAACCGAACTTTTTTCAACGCAAATGACGGAAGAAAGAGGGTGCGACCAAAACCGCCATACAAGTAGGCCGATTATCAATGCTGCCGCGACAATCACGGTTACTCTCTTTTTCATATTCTCATCCTCTTCAAATTCCAGTTTATCAAGTTAATTATACAGCATCCAAATGTAGACTTCAATACACAACACAAAACTTAATAATAAGCACACATGAGGACCGGCGGTTGCCGCTCCTTCTTTTTTTGCCCTTTTACATACCGAGGAAAGGGGGCACGAATAATGAATTTGTTTGAGGCAGTCAAGGATGCCATACCAACAAGGACAGCGGCGGAGCATTACGGGATCGAGGTCAAGCGCAACGGCATGGCCTGCTGTCCGTTCCACGATGACCGAACGCCCAGCATGAAGGTGGATAAGCGGTTCCACTGCTTCGGCTGTCAGGAGGACGGTGATGTGATCGACTTTGTGGGAAAGCTGTTTGACCTCTCACCCAAAAGAGCCGCCGAGAAACTGGCGGAAGATTTTGGGGTGCGGTATGAGGGCCTGCAAGTATGGCAGCCGCAGAGGAGGCCGTCTGTCATCTCCAAACTGGCGGTGGCGCAGGAGTACCGCAAAAAGGAGAATCGCTGTTACCGTGTGCTGTGCGAGTATTGCCATCTGCTCCGTGACTGGAAGGAGCGGTATGCTCCAAAGCCGGAGGCCGAGGACTGGCATCCCCTGTTCTGCGAAGCCTTGCAGAAAATGGACTATGTGGAGTATCTGCTGGATGAGCTGATCTCCGGCACTCTGGATGAGCGTACCGCCATTGTGAAGGAAAAGGAAAAAGACCTGGCCGGGCTTGAAAAGAAGATCGCCGCTTTTTCCGGCAGGGGGCTGTCCGATCCGCAGAGGGACAGCATCCCCGGAAAGATGCGCAGTACACGGTTCCCGGAGGAACTGGCGATGTAGATTTTGAATGAAGGAGGTGGGCTATGGCGGCGACACGGTTGATTGCGCTCCATGTCAACAAAGGGAAAACTATCGCCCAGACGCTGGCTGACAGGACGGATTACTCAAAGAACGAAGAAAAGAC
>CAMWQV010000173.1 GCA_947176425.1 uncultured Clostridia bacterium | reverse complement strand
TCTCTCGTTTCTCAAACTACTTCGCGTTTTGAGTGCGTATAATCCGACTTTTAGGGTATAAGGACGCCCGTGTGGACCAGAGAATCCTGGATGAGACCTTTACCCCACTGGGCTGGCAGCGTACCCATCAAAGTATTGACGGCAATCTGTATTGTACGGTATCCATTTGGGATGAGGATAAAAAACAATGGATTGCAAAGCAGGATGTTGGCACTGCCGGTTATACGGAACAGGAAAAGAGCCAGGCGTCCGATTCCTTCAAACGGGCCTGCTTTAACATCGGCATCGGCAGGGAACTCTATACGGCACCTGACTTTATCTGGGTTACGGCAGACAAGGTAAAAATTCAGGAAAGAGGCAATAAGCTGACCACTTATGACCGGTTCCATGTCCAGAGTATTGAGTACAATGACCAGCGTGAGATTTCTGCGCTGGTCATTGCTAATTCCTGGGATAAAGTGGTGTACTCCTGGATTGCGAAAGCTGCTGTACCAAAACCGGCAGAACCCAGCCTGAGCAAAACGCAGATGAATAATTTGCAGAAAGAATTGGCCCGAACTGGCGTTGCATTGGAGACTGTTCTGAATCGCTATCATCTGAACAGACCGGAGGAAATGAGTCCTGATACCTATAAACAGGCAATGAGTTCGTTGAAGAAGACCCAAACGAAAAATGGTACTGCGGCTTAGTCAGGAGGCGGATGAAAGCGGATGAAATATGTGCGAAGGTCCACACTTTTCAGATGAAGAATTGTGGGAACAATTGGGCGATGTACCCATGAATCCGGAAACGGAATGTCTTGAGGCACCGTTTTTCAAATGGAATGCCGGTACTCATCGGGAAAGTATCTGGAACTGGTTTGACCGGCAGCACAGCAAGGGAGTAGCTTATCTGCTGTATGGCTCTGTCTGACAGATACTCGTCAAAACAATTACAGCAAACCCAGCGGCCCGCCCCGGAGGTGACGAGGGCAGAAGGAGGATAAAATGAATTACGCTGAGCTGAAACAAACATTTCGGGAATTAAAGAAAACATCTCCGAAAGATGATCTGACTGCACATATCACTTTTACACAAGACAGCTATGCGGAACCGTATTCGCTGTTGAGCCGGACATACAGTTTCAGCAGCAATAACAACGGCTTCTGGCCGGATAAGTTCAGCCGGTCGATCTTTGCTTACTGTCTGGACGGAACCGATCAGGGCGTCCGGCTCGATTGGTATATGGAAGAAGAAGGAAACAAAGATGGCTGGAAAGTCGAAAACTGTTACATTCTTGAACAGATGCAGGATGCAGCGGCAATCCCCAGTCTTACCCAGTTGAACCAGGACGATGGAACAGTCTGTTACTTATTTGGCAGTACCTGTATTCATGCCTGCGAGATCAGGGAGAACGGAAAAATTCGTCTGAAACCGCTGACAGGAGATCAAAGTATTCTTGGCGAATGGGCAGAATTGCCTGTTGATCGTGTCTGTGGATATTGTACTTTGCTAGCACGGTATTTAAACAGGACGGTGGAAATATGAGTATCAGTGAACGCAACGAACTGGTGTTGGAGTATCTGTGGTGCATTGACTGTGTTATCCGTCAAAACTACACTCTGATACAGGCAGCGCATATGGACCGTGACGATGTATACCAGTCGTTGGCTCTGCGGTTAATTCGTGCTGTAGAGCTGTACAAACCCGATGCCAAAAGTCTGAAAGGATACATCTTCTCCCAGTTGAAATATGAACTTCTCAGCTGCAAAAGTTCAAAGGCCCGGTATGGATTTTGTGCAGCTCCGTATGATCTTCGTGGTGCCGTAGTTTCGATGGATGCTATGATGGAGAGTACGGTCCATGCTATGTGAGGGAAAATCAAATGAAGATTCTGGTTGTTGAACCCGGCTGCAAACCTGTAGCAATGGAAATCGACGGCACGATAGAGACAATGGGAAAGATCGTAGGCGGTCAGATTCAGGCCATGTATCCCGCTGAGAGTGTTGCTCTGGTGTACAACGAGAACGGGAACGTGCTGCATCTGCCGCCGAATCGTGGAGTGCTGGACGATAAGGGCGAATTTCTCGACATTGTGTGCGGGACATTCTTTCTCTGCGGTGCCCCGGAGGACAGCTACAGCAGTACACAGATGTCTATGCCATACCGGAAGTATTTCAGAATCTGGGTGGCCGTACTATTATTCTGCCTACACAAGAAGGGGCAGAATAAAAAAACGTTTGATACGGAGGGGGCCGTATGAATCAGCCCCTTCCTAGGGTTATTTTATAGAGGATTTGAAAAGGTGACTTTGGGGGATATAGACTGTCTCTCCAAAGCTACCTTTATTGACACAATTCGTTCATTCTCATAGAAATTCTTTGAATAGTCTGGGGTCCAAATTATATGTATCTTCACAGAGGTGTATCAATGCTTTACGGGCTTCATAGCAGACACAGAGCCGTAATTCGGTTTCTAAGATCAGCCGTTTCAACTCCGCAGGATCGTATTCTGTCTCCATCCGAAATTCCCGTAGATCAATTAAATCCTGATCTTCCAACTGGTCTTCAAGCCACTGTATGCCATTCACAAAATTATTCCGAGGGTTGCTCCATAGTTTTCTGTATTCCTTGACTAATTTGGGATGCACTTTCTCCATTAATTTTGTTTGTTTCTTAATCAAATCCTGATTTCTGTTGAAAAAGTCACAATATCCTCCAAGATGCAGACGAGAGCCTGCTGTATAAGACAGGTCCTCAATATGTGCAGAGAGGCAATCCTCCAAATAATTTAGGCAGCATAGTTGGAAACCAATAGCAGGCAACTGATTATAATCATCTACATCCAGATGTTTTCGCCAGAATTTCGCCTCCTCTGGACTCATAATATGCTTTCCCGCCCAAACAAAGAACTGATTCCAATTTTCATACTGGTCTGGTTTTTCTATTGCAAGGATTTCATATAGTTCGTCCAGTAGTTTTAACTGTGCATACCGTTGTTTGGGATAATCCCGTTTAGGTCCGATATACCAGCGTGTATTGGACCTGCGAGATATTGTAATTGTATGGTCGCTGACTAAGTTTTGTTTACAGCAGATTGCCATATATAAGAGGAATACAGGCCGCATCGACTGTGCTACAGTACGTTCTTCCATTGCCCAATGAACTCGCTGCTCCAGATAATGATGACGGGAGTCCTCCTTTAGAGGTTGATTAATTTCCATAAAATACCCTCGTATCACATTGCCAATTTTAGCGTCCACTTCTGAGCATTTCTTGATTGCAAAGGCAAAAGCAAACGGCGCACCGTTTGCAGAATTCAGCACAGAGATTGGTTCACGAGAAAAGCCTTCCTGTAATTGGTTAAGCTTCTGCAGTCGTATTTTATACAGATAAAATAATGCTATGCTCCTAAGCTTGTCCTCATCAGAAACATGATCCGGATGGCATTGCGGGTCCGTTGCCAACTTATATTCTTGCATATAATCTGTCAAGACAAAATTTACAAAGGTACGACAGAACTGAGGAGTTATTTTCTCCTGATACTCTGGCATCAGTTCTTGAAATAGGGACAAATTTTGTTCCGCCTGTTGATATGCCTCGCTATTAGGCAGATATATCCGGCACAGATTATCCGATATAATAAATCTGACAATTTTTCGGAATTGTGCAAGGGCCTGATCGGTAAGGCCAGACGTATCGATAATCGCCATCCGTTCGTTATCAGATGGAACAGCTTGGCATATATGCGTTTCGACCCATTTCACAAAACCGGGAGATTTACCCGCTTTCTCAAAGATTCTATTGATTAAAATAGTGTGTAAATTCTTGTCGCTTGCAGGGATGATCTGTTCATCGGTAAGCAGTGTCTCAGTCCATACAGAAAGGCCCTCCACAAGCTGTTTTCTCTTTGCTGTGCTGTAGTTCAGGGCACGTCTGACAGAGACAATCTGTCCGCTGACCTGTCGTTGCCAATAGCATTCATCCGAATAAGTGAACAGGGCACCAAGGTCTGCAAGGTAGATATGCAATATGGCTTGGCGGTCCTTCTTAAAATCAGGGATATTTTTGAGAATGAAGGCAGGCTTCAAATAGAGATATCGATTAATGTCGTTGCTTCTGTATGATTTGTAGCCACATTCGGAGAGCAGACGATTTCTTTCCTGCTCAATAAAAGTAAGGTACTGATTAACGTTCAAGGTTTCGGAAGAACTGCCATCTTCAGTGTTACAATCTTTCTTCGGTATATAGGGGGATTTTGAGTTTCCAAAGAAAAAACCTTCTGGCTTGTTGACCGGCTTCAAATGGAATAGTGAGCAATCAGATCTATCAGACATGACAATTCCTCCATAACGGCGTTCAAAATTTGCGAGAAAACAGGGAAAAAGGCATTGACCTTCTCGACCTCAAAAGAAGATCATGCTATGATGCGTTCAACGGGCCCGTTCACAAAAAACCGGAGTATCTGGGGGATACCCTAGAAATTTCAACGTCTATTTTGGAGAGGAGTAAAATTATATGGGAAAAATCAAGGCGATTGCCCAGCGACCAAGGCGTCCTTTGATCCGGATGAAGCCTTTGAAGCTTGGGCGCAAAAGGAAGTCAAAACCGAAGCATCGTAAGGATAAGAATCCGGTGTTATCAACACTTATCCAACAACCTATTCCAATAATCGAACGGGAGATTCGGAATAAAGACGGCTTTTGCGTTTTAATTAGGAAAGAGGCGTCTTATGAAAAAGTGTAACGCCGAGATTCGCATTACCACCGCACTCTTTCCTGTTGGAGCGAACTTTAACTCTGCACCTAAGCTTATTCGGATAGAGGTTAGAGGAAATCCACCGCAGAAATGGACAGAAGAAATTGTTCTGCCTGTCGGTGAACTGTCAGTGAAATCACTCAAGAGCAGATGCCCGCTTCTCAATTTTGGTATCAGCAACAGGGCCGCCGATGAGATGCTTATGGAACAACTGCAAGAGGGGTTGCAGATAGGAAAAATTGCCAAAGGCTACTCGTTCCATGAAGTGGGGGCCATTCGATTTCCGGATGGGAGCCTCCGCTTTCTCCGGGGAACCGAGCTGTACCCTGATTTCAGCACGGATTCGTACAATTTTCCACCTGAAATAACAGGTATCCGGCTGGCACCGGCACCGAAAGGTTTTAACGTTGACAGTTGTGCCAACTGCCTGTTGACTGCTCCGGCGCAGGTGCTGCTGGTGCTGGCGTTCGTCCTCCTCACTTCGGTTCGTTCTCTTGTCCTTGACGAAGGCGTTGCCCTGCAAGCAGTTTTGTATATCGTTGGTGGACAAGGTTTGGGTAAGACAACGCTCGCGACCCGAATTGCAGGCATCTACCAAAACGAACGCAAGCAGCCAGCCGCTATTGTGCAGGCAGGCAGCACTAAGGCAGCCATTGAAGATATGCTGCTGACGCACCGTGACCAGCCGGTGATTGTCGATGATCTGTGTCTGTCTGCCGGCCAAGAAGTGGAACGAAAAAGACGAGAACTGGGCGCTTATCTCATTAGGCTTGGGGCCCTGTCTCTTATACACGACTCCGAGCCCACGACACCTCACGACATCTCGGATGCCGTCTTGAGCTTGCAAAAAAAAAGG
>CAMWQV010000172.1 GCA_947176425.1 uncultured Clostridia bacterium | reverse complement strand
GCACAAATCTATTCTTTTTATACAACTCTTTTTCGTGCTGAACAACGAACATGGCGGCAGGATAGCCTGGTCCCACAGCAATGGTTTATGCTGTGGGACCAAAAATATACCTGTTTTCAAAAATCATCCCTATTTTCTGCGCTTTTTGCCGGTATGCGTCCGATTTTCCGCATGGTTCTGATTAGCGGAATGTTGGTGCAGCGGGCGGATCAGGCAGTTTTTTCCGTATCCGATCAGGTCTTCACGGTGGGTCTTGTGAAGGGCCTCCACCACCAGCCGGCGCATTTCCGGACGCTTCCATTGCAGCAAGGCCCGCTGGAGAGCTTTATCATGGGGGCTTTTTGCCACATAGACCGGTTCCATCGTTCGGGGGTCCAGTCCGGTATACCACATGCAGGTTGACAGCGTGCCGGGCGTGGGATAAAAGTCCTGCACCTGTTCCGGCTGGCGTCCGGTCTTATTGAGAAATACCGCCAAATCTACCGCGTCACTGAGCGTACAGCCGGGATGAGAACTCATCAAATACGGGACCAGATACTGTTCCAGCTGATATCTCTGGTTCAGACGCTGGTATTTGTCGCGGAATTTCTCGTAAACATCAAAATGGGGCTTGCCCATATAGTCCAAGACCTGCGCGGAACAATGCTCCGGCGCGACTTTCAGCTGTCCGGAAATATGGTGCTTTACCAATTCGGCAAAAAATTCGCTGTTTTTCTCCTGCAGCATATAGTCATAACGAATCCCGCTGCGGATAAACACTTTTTTGACGCCGGGGACTGCCCGTACTTTTCGCAGAAGCGCAAGATAATCGCTGTGGCTGGGGTCCAGATTTTTACAGGGAGAGGGCGCGAGACAGGAACGGTTTTTGCACATTCCATGTTTTGTCTGGTTCTTGCAGGACGGGTGCCGGAAATTCGCCGACGGTCCGCCCACATCATGCACATAGCCCTTGAATTTCGGGTCCCTGACAAATCCTTCCACCTCCCGCACAACGCTCTCATGACTGCGGGAAGTGACCATACGCCCCTGATGGAACGCCAGCGAACAGAAATTACAGCCGCCGAAACAGCCCCGGTTGTGCGTGACAGAAAAGCGCACTTCTTCGATTGCGGCGACCCCTCCCTGTGCATCGTACATCGGATGGACTTCGCGGGCATAGGGCAGCTCCGCTACAAAATCCAGTTCCTCACGGTTCAGGGGCATGGCGGGCGGATTCACGACCAGCACCCTGTCCCCATGCCGCTGAAGCAGCGCCCGTCCGCGGATCGGGTCATGTTCTTCATATTCCAGTTTTGTCGCTTCGGCGTAATCATGTTTATCTGCGCACACCCGCTCAAAAGACGGGACTGTCAGACTTTCAAACGCCGCCTGCGGTTCTTTCACGGCGTAAGCTGTCCCGCGGATATCGGTCAGATTTTCTACTGGCTCTCCCCTTGCCAGACGCCCGGCAATCTCTCGGGAAGCGCGTTCGCCCATACCGTAGACCAGCAGGTCCGCCTGGGCGTCGAACAGGATGGAGCGCCGCACTTTATCGTCCCAGTAATCATAGTGCGCAAACCTCCGCAAACTAGCCTCTAAGCCGCCGATCACGATAGGGGTATCCGGGAATGCCTCCCGTGCCCGGTTCGCGTATACGATAGTTGGACGGTCCGGACGCAGTCCCATTCGATTCCCCGGACTATAGGCGTCGCTGGAACGGCGTTTTTTGGCGGCTGTATAGTGCGCCACCATGGAATCGATATTTCCCCCGCCGATCATAACGCCGTATCGGGGCTTTCCCATTGCCAAAAAATCTTTCGCGCTGTGCCAGTCGGGTTGTGCCAGCACCGCGACCCGGTATTTTTCCGCCTCCAATACCCGGGCAATAATGGCCGTGCCGAAGCTGGGGTGATCCACATAGGCGTCGGCGGTCACAACGAGAAAATCGTAGTACCACCAGCCCCTCTCCTGCATATCTGCTTTGCTGACCGGCAAAAAATCAAATTTTGTCATCGTATGTCTCCACTTCAGGGATATCTCGAATAACGGGCCGGATATCCAGCGTCATTTTTACAGTATTCCCCTGCCGGTCCGATTCTAAAAATCCGTACTTGGCAAAATATCCCCGCATAGCTTCCGAGCAGGTCAGGCTGACGTTTTCTCTGCCGCGCTTTCTGGCAAACTGCACCGCCTGTCCCAGCATCTGCACGCCGTAGCCCCTGCCCCGCAGTTCCGGAACGATCTCATATTCCGTAATCCGCAGCGTATCCGGCGCCAGGTGTACCGCAAAATGTCCGGCGGCGGTCTCATCCATCATTGCCGTTGCCGTGCGGCCCGTACCGTCCTCGAGTTCCGTCTGATACCACAGGCCCGGTTCAGTAGCGGCGTCGTCCTTGTGCCAGCTCTGGCGGCGGAATGTGGACGCGCTGGCAGGGACATGGGAAGCGTCGTCCCGGAAAACAATCCGCATATTGTCTCCCTCAACTTCCACCAGAGAGACCGCCGTATTGTCCCCGTGTCCGGTTTTGCCGATTTCCTCCAGACTCAGCCCCTGCAGCGTCCCCAGCAGCGTGCGCAGGGCCGCGCCGTGGCTGGTTGCGGCCACGACACCCCCCGGATGCGCGGACGCGATCAGCCGCAGGGCTTCCAGCATACGGTCCCGCACCTGTGCGAACGTCTCCGCTCCCTCGGCGTGCCAGAGGTCGGGACGTTTATTGAAGTCTATGTACATCTGCCGGTCCAGCCGCAGAATTTCTCCCCAGGACATCTGCTCCCATACGCCCAGCCGCAGTTCCCGCAGCAGGGGCAGAGGCCGGAACGGCAGATTTTTCGGCGTGTAGATTGCGGACGCGGTGGTATGGGTACGGGTCAGGTCGCTGCCATAAACCGCGTCAATCCGTTCGTTCCGGAAGCGTTCCCGCAGATAAGAAAGCTGCCGGTAGCCGCCGGCGGTGATGGTGCTGTCATACTGTCCGTGGGCGAGACGGAACAGGTTCCCTTCCGCCTCCGCGTGGCGGATTAAATAAATTTTAGTTGTCATAAAAAATCAGACCTCGTTCCCATAATAGAAATATGAATATTATATCGAAACTGTCAGGAATTAGCAAATCTTTCTCATGCAGAATATGCCCAAAACCGGACATACTATTTTCGGGCGAAAGGAGGGGAAGAAGAAATGCACGGATTTATCAAAGGAATGCTGTTAGGCGCGGTTGCCGGATGCGCGGCGGATATGGCGCTGCACACCACCCAGGGCAAACGCACTGCCGCCGGGAAGGCCATGCAGACCATGACGGACGCGGTGGACACTGCCGCGGCCTCTGTCAAAGAGTCAATGAACAACCGCTGACGCGTACCGTTCCGGCCTCAGGAAAAATCCCGCTGCCGGAACGGTATACATACAGAAGCCCAGGGTATACGCCCCAGGCTTCCGGATTTGTCAATATGGGATAAATGCCAAGTCCATATCTACCTTGCCCTTGACCCCTGGTACAGTGCCGCTGTCAGAATACTGCCAAATCCTGTAATCATAGAACATGGTAGGCTTAGACGCGTACTGGGCAAACCATACATCATATGCCGTCAGCCGTTCCAGCTGATAGTGGGTGTAAGCGACAGGGGTGTTGTAATAGATCATCGGGATATAGCCCCCCTGCCTTACGGTTTCGCAGAAAGAGATCGCGCAGTCAGTCAGGACGGTATTGCTCAGCCCCTTTGTCCGTGCGCCGGACGCACTGATGGTTTCCCAGTCATAGACCAGCGGATAATCCAGCGTCTGACCGTTCAGGGCCTGTAACGCGAACAAGGCTTCTTCCGCGGCTTCCGCCGTGTTGATCGACTGTGAGAAGAAATACGCGCCGACCTTCAATCCTGCGGCTTTCGCGCCGGTCAGGTTCTGCTGGAAGTACCGGTCCAGATTGAGCGTGCCGGTTCCGCCGTAGCCGCGGTAGCCGATTCGGATAAATACGAACTCAATCCCCGCATTTTTGACTTTATTCCAGTCGATATTTTCCTGATAAGAGGACACGTCGATTCCCCAGGAAGTCCGGTAATTCTCGTCGTTATAGTACATCCGGGATCCGTCCAGCACGAACAGGTCCGAATTATAGGACGCTTTGGGAACATTCTCCAGCACCGGATATTTCTTTCCATAGTATTCGATATAACCGACTTGCTCCGGTTCAATGTCCACAGTAAAATTCCATTTGTTGATTCGTGACACCACAGCGCACATCTCCGCACGGGTGATTCCCTGCTCCGGATAATAGAACCGGCGCCCATTGACAACGGTGCCGTTTAGGATTTCTTCTTCATAGAGCGTCAGGGTATAGCCGTCATCAGTATCCACAAAGGGCGATTCCCCGAACTGCGGCTGCAATCCCAGCGCGACCGCCGCCACACGCGCGATAGTAAGGCGGCTGATCGAACTGTCCAGGTCAGTGATCTCTCCCTCCGCCAGACAGCCCAGCGTAACGGCCTCATCCAGGTATCCGGCGGCCCAGTGGCGGCCTTCAGACCTCTCCGGTTCCTCATATCCAGCCGCAAGCAGGATCAGTTTCAGCGCTTCGCCCGCCGTCACCTCGTTGGCCGCCCGGAAGGTGCCGTCAGGGTAGCCGTTCACAACGCCGCCCGCGCTCAGTTCACGGACATATGTAAAATACCAGGCTGTGCTGGGAACGTCTTTATAGGGATTGACCCAGTTAGAAACGTCAGTCTGCGGACGGCTGGTTGTATTGCCGCCGTCCCATTTCGCGCTGACCTCCAGGCGGGGGACGGCGATATCTTCGGAAGTGACTTCCCTGCCGTCCGCCTGATACCAGCCCAGGAATTTCCGGCCCTCCTGCGACGCGGCGGGCAGTTCTCCATAGGGGCGGTCCAGGGGATAAAAGACCGTGCGGTTTGGGGTCGTACCGCCTGCGGGATTAAAGTGGATATAGCCGTACATATTCGGCCCGTCGTTTTCATACTCTCCATACAGGAACAGATACGCTTCCTGGAGGCGGCGTCTGACCAGACTCTCCAAAACGGTCGTCCCCTGGTGGCACCAGGTCGCGATGGCGTTAACAATCTCCGTTTCACTGTAGTTGGCGGTTCCTTTAATCAGATACGAGCAGAACCGGTAGCCCGGGTCAATCCACTGGGTACCGAGATTATATGTCATGCTGACCATCATGTCAAATTGATACTGCGTAACAAAAATGCCGTAATCCGTCAGCAGCTTGTTGACTTGGCTTTCTGAAATTTTAAGGGCGTTGTCCATCAGTTTCTGCGCGGTCTCACGGTCGATTCCGTTCGGGTAATCTTTCGGGTTGCAGAGGGTGCCGTAGCCGATATACCATTCGCCGTCGTCCTCATAGGGCATACTGCGGAAATCCTCAAATTTACGGATCATTTCGATGCCCTTTTCCGACGTTTTATAGGTTTCTGCAATGTTGACAGGATTGACAGGAGCTTCAGAGCTTTCCGGATTTTCCGGATTTTCAGAATTTTCAGGGTCTACAGTGTCCGACGTATCCGCGTCAGTTTCCAGAATATTCGGAATATCCTCCGGACCGGCGGCGCGGGCAGGCGCGGGAAGAAACGTCAGCACGAGGGCGAGACACAGCCCCAGAGCAAGACGG
>CAMWQV010000171.1 GCA_947176425.1 uncultured Clostridia bacterium | reverse complement strand
CTGACGCCTACCGACCTGCTGTACGCCAAGTTCGCCGACGAGTTTGAAAAACAGTATGTCTCCCAGGGCTATGAGACCAACCGGACGATTGAGGAAACCTTGAATTTGGGCTGGGAACTGCTCAGCATCCTGCCGAAAACCGAACTGAAGCGTATCAAGCAGGATATGATCGACAAGTACCTGCCCAAAAAGGACGCATGAGAGTTAGGAAAGAGGTGAGATAATGGCCTCTAAAACCATTAACCCGACCAGAATGGAGCTGACCCGCTTAAAGGGCCGCCTCAAAACCGCTTCCCGAGGGCATAAGCTGCTCAAAGATAAGCGGGATGAATTGATGAAGCAGTTTTTGGAAATCGTGCGCCGCAACCGCGAACTGCGCAAAAAAGTGGAAAAGGGCTTGGAGAAAGCAAACGCCGCGTTTACAGTGGCGTCGGCGCTGATGAGTCCTGAGATGCTGGAACAGGCGCTGCTGTATCCAAAACAGAGCGTTGAACTGGACATGAAGTTCAAAAACGTCATGTCCGTCAATGTCCCCGTGTACGAGTTCCACACCAAAAACGAGGACCCCGCCGAAATCTATCCCTATGGTTTCGCCCAGACCTCCGGGGAGCTGGACGCCGCCCTCGAAGCGCTGGCAAACGTGTTCCATGATATGCTGGAGCTGGCTGAAGTGGAAAAAACCATGCAGCTGCTCGCCGAGGATATCGAAAAAACCCGCCGCCGCGTAAACGCTCTGGAGTATGTCATGATCCCTCAGTTCCAGCAGAATATCCGGTATATTTCTATGAAGCTGGAGGAGAATGAAAGAGGGAATATTACTCGGTTAATGAAAGTGAAAGACATGGTCCTGCAGCAGGCCCATGACTTTAAGCAGCCGGGAAACGGTTGAGACACAAGGGTTTGAGAGATTTAAGAGCCTGAATGAGAGATGGGAAACGGTGGGATTTGACCACGGGTTGACCATTTCTGCAGACGGCTTGAAAGTGAAAAGATGGTACTGAATGGGAGGAGTCCCAAACAGTACCATCTTTTTGTCATGCAGAGGGAAAAATCAAAACAGACAGTGTGCTGAATGTTGAAAAGTATAGTTTTTGAGAATAGGCTTTTGGGGCATTGCTTTATAATGCTGGGGCTGTCTCTCCGCGATGTTTTCATCGTTTTGAGACAGCCCCGTTATTTCACAGATTACAGCGCCGAGTAACCGAACTTGTCCACAACGGCGCCGATTTCCGCGCCCTGTTTGCAGAGCGGGCATTCCTCGGGGGAATAGCTGGCATAACCGGGGAGGTCGCCGGTATTGAACAGGGAGATCACAGGCACGCCGTCGATTTCAGACAGGTGGCTGTAGATGGAGGCGACCCCCGCAAGATTAGCGCCGTAATAGTGGAGGCAGCGGATCCCTTTCCGGACGGTGCTGCCGGTAGTGATAGAGGCCAGCAGGAGAAGGACATTCTTCCCTTCCAGCATAGGCTTGGCGTTGTCACGGAAGATCAGCATATTGTCTTTGCTGAGGTTTTCGCGGAGGACGAAGATTTCTTTACCGGCGTTGATGGAGCTGGAGCGGTAGCCGCCGCCCTGGGTAAGATGACGTGCGAGACAGGTACCGATAACGCGGGTGCCGTCCATACAGAGGATGGTGTCGATCATGGTATAGGAAAGATTGCGCTGGGCGAGCTGCTGGGCAACGGCGTCGGCATCTTGCAGGCAGGACTGCTGCCGGGTGACATCAATAAAATAATTGGTATGGCTGTATCTGGTCGCAAAATGTCCCTGAGCAACACGCAGGGTCACGTCGCCGACGCATACAGGGAGTTTAAAGAACTTAGGCTCCATAAGTATGACCTCCTCATTGATTCTTTCTCCCCTAGTATACCACACAATATTCACAATGTCCAGACTAAATTCTTATTGAAATCTGTGCATCTTCTCCAGCGGCATTTGAGATCCGCCGGTCTGCGGGAATTTACAGAAATAATTAAAAAATGGCATCTGCGGAAAGAAACCTTGGAGGAACAGTTCATCCCTCGTTTTCCGTTATCCCGACATGTATTTGATGCGGCCTTCCCGGTGTTTCTCTTGTATTTCGTTTGAAATCGTGGTATGATGGTGATAATGATGACAGGAGTCGTATTGTGAAGCATACGGCAAACAGTTGGCTGCCGTATTGTTCTCTGTAATCTTTATTATAGGAGGTATATCATGAAATTTGCTGAAAATATTATTGATATTCCCAATGCTTTTAACCCTAATCCTCTAAACAATGAGGAACTTGCCCGTTTTTATTGCGAGGAAACAATGTGCGTACGTACCGGAGATGAATTTATGTCTCCAATTGAGAATATTTATGATGCATGCAGAAGGCCGGCAGAACACAATGCCTTTTTACTGCTGGGACATAAAGGGTGCGGAAAAAGTACGGAACTAAACCATATGTCGGCCAGACTGAGGGAGGACGGTTATCAGGTTTTTACAATTGAGTGTGGTGTTGACTTGGATCTGAACAATCCTCTTTACGCTGATTTGTTAATCCTGATGGGAGAGGCGCTGCTCAAAATTGCGGATAGAACTGGCTGCGTTTTGAATGCCGGTATTGTACGGACGGTAGAGGATTTCTGGTCAATCGATTTAGAAAGATGCAGAACTGTTGCTGGCGAGGCCGCGATTCAGCTTGAGGGCAGCGCTTCGTCAGAAACGCCGGGCATGATCGGATCACTGCTGAAAATATTTCTTAAAATAAAGTCAGATTTAAAATTTAACGAAGAGAATCGGGATATTTACAGGGGAAGAGTAGCAAAACGTGCCAGCGATTGGATATTGACGCTTAAGAGTATTGCGGACAAAATTACGGAAAAGTTAGATGGAAAACAGCCGATTATCATTTTTGAGGATCTGGATAAACTCAATCCAGAGGATGCGTGGAACGTATTTTATAATTATGCCAAAACTTTAACAGGAGTCCCCATTCCTGTCATTTATACATTCCCGATTGCGCTTTCTTATAACCCGCGGTTTTCTGCATTAGAGAGTTTTTTTACCGCCGAAACACTGCCGATGATTAAAGTGGAGAATATTGACGGCAGTCCCAATGAGTCTGGATATGCCATGATATTGGATATTATTAAAAAGCGGACATATGAGAATTTGTTTGCAGAAAATGTATTAAAGTCTTTGATTTTCAAGACTGGCGGTTCACTCCGGGACCTGTTTTTTGCAATCAATTCTTCTGCGCAAAGAGCGCTCCGGCGGAAAAGCGGAATCATTGATATGGACGATGCAAATAGGGCCTTGGAGCAGTTGAAAACCTCTCTTACGCGCCGCATCGAACAAAAGCATTATAACTTTCTTGCAGATATATTTAATGGTAATCGGGAAAGGATAGATAATCGGGAACTGCTTTTGGAAATGTTGCAGGCAAATACCGTTTTGGAGTATAATGGAAGACGTTGGCATAATGTACATCCGTTGGTTGCCGAATTTCTAAAGGATCAGGGGCTGGTTTAAAATGATGGATAACAATTCCTCTTATCAGACAATCGAATGGATTTTAAATCATTCAGATAATGGTTTTTATTCCTTGATTGCTCCTGCGTCCATGCAGTATCGAGTGGTTCGATTTTATGAGAATTCAAATGTTGCAGTTTATGACTATCTTCTGCATCAAGAGGAATATACATTTCAGGCGCTCAAAGATTGGATTGCCGGTCAACCGGATAAAAATGCTTATTTTTTGCTGAACTTCCAGCGGGCTCTTTCAGGAGAGCAGACATTGAAACGGTTGAATTTCAGTCGGGATATGCTATGGAAACTCAATAAAAATATCATATTTTGCATGACTAAAAGCGCAGATGATTTGTTAAACGGAGAAGCATATGACTTTTACTCCTATATTAAATTCTCAGTTGTTTTTCAAGATGAGACCATCAGGACATTAGAGGAACTGACTTTTGACAACATAATGACCAGGTTTCAAAATGAGGATAAAAGCGAAAAAACGGATAAAGAACTCAATATAGAGCACAATGATCAATGGCCGGAAGAAAAACAATTAGCATATGCAATCTCATTGTCAAATCGAGCAGAAGCGTTAATCCGCGAATGCTGTTACTCTGACGCAAAACGTCTGTTAGAGGCTGTATTGAAAATCAGAATCGCTATTTTAGGAACGGATCATTCAGACACAGCCATAACATACAATAATATAGCTGTTGTATATCAGGCTCAGGGGAAATATGATAAAGCCCTGGAATACTTCCAAAAAGCACTGGCTATCAATGAAAAGATGTTGGGAAAGGATCATCCAGACACAGCCATAATCTACAATAATATAACTGTTGTAAATCAGGCTCTGGGAGAATATGATAAAGCCCAGAAATACTATCAAAAAGCATTGACTGTCAGCGAAAAGATGGGGGAAACGGATCATCCAGACACAGCCATAACGTACAATAATATAGCTGTTGTATACAAAGCTCAGGGGGAATACGATAAAGCCCTGGAATACTACCAAAAAGCATTGACTGTCAGCGAAAAGATGTGGGGAACGGATCATCCGGACACAGCCATAACGTACAATAATATAGCTGGTGTATATCAGGCTCAGGGGGAATATGATAAAGCCTTGGAATACTATCAAAAAGCATTGGCTATTAAAGAAAAGATGTGGGGAACAGATCATCCAGACACAGCCATAACGTACAATAATATTGCTGTTGTGTATCAGGCTCAGGGGAAATATGATAAAGCCGAGGAATACTATAAAAAAGCATTAGCTATCAGCGAAAAGGTCTTAGGAACGGATCATCCAGACACAGCCATAACGTACAATAATATAGCTGGTGTGTACCAGACTCTGGGGGAATATGATAAAGCCCTGGAGTACTATCAGAATGCGCTGACTATATTTAGGGTAAAGTTAGGACCGCAGCATCCAAAAGCAGAGTATGTGCATAATCAAATCAGAAGATTAAAAAAATATGACAAGGAAGAGAACGGCTTATAATTAAATTTGTTTTGAAATCGTCTTCCGGAAATCTGTTGACTGATAAAACATAAAGTTCTTCCCCTCTATGAGAGAGCGGTTATCGTTTCTCATAGAAGGGAAATTATTATTTGTATTTTAACATTACTGGGGAGATGTTGTTCATTAGAAACGAGGATAAGCTGACTGGCATGAACAGGCCGATTATACGGGGAGAAAAATAAAAATTATTGAAAGGAACATTCAACTATTGGTTTAATGTTTTCAAAAAACATTCGCTTGTGGCTTGCCCTAATTTGCTATAAAATAAACCGCATAGTCGGTATCGGTTAAAGTCAGGAGGTTAATGGTGACAGAATGTCAAGTAGGAAAAAATATTCGTTCTCTGCGCTGCAAACGACAGATCAATCAGGAGGATTTGGCGGAGACAATGGGAGTTACTGTACAGGCCATCAGTAAGTGGGAGACGGGAAAGGCAAATCCGGATATCATGCTGCTGCCAAAGCTGGCAGAATATTTTGGAGTGACCATGGAACGCTTATTTTTCGTCAACGAGGCAGAAAATATCCTGCCGGAAGATTCAGCGCGTGTACTGGAGCAGAATTCCAACTGGTGGGCAGGTATAGCAGAAGC
>CAMWQV010000170.1 GCA_947176425.1 uncultured Clostridia bacterium | reverse complement strand
GGCAATTCCGGTACAAAAATTGCTTGTGGAGTGATTCACAGAACAACTGGTTCCTGTCGTTAAAATGTTCCTGTCTCAAAGGTCCAAATTCCTGAAAAAAACGGCCTCCCGTTTTTGGGGGGCCGTTTTTTTACTCAACGGTAATCACATCATCCAGGATATAACAAAATGCCGGTGCAGAAGATGTCTCATTTTCCTGGAAGCCGCCTCTCAAATCGATGACATCGGACGGGTCATAGGGATTAACGCCCGTATACTCTCCCTGGAATACCTGGATTTTTCCCTTCTGAAACTCGCGGATCAGCTTCTCTACGCAGTCCCGTGTACCTTCCGCCGCAGTAAAATCATTGATTTCCAGCATCTGCACCCAGCCCTCTTCAAAGCCCGCGCCGAGATCATTTCCGTTCACCGTGCCCGCCACAACCGACTCGATGCTTCTGCCGGACAATACCGCCTGCACCGCGCCGGTCATATAGGGTTTCCAGTTGATTTTTGAGCCGGTCAGATAGGTTGTGGGGGCAACGTCCGACATGCTCTCATTATAGCTGACATAATAGACCACCTGCGACCGGTCCGTCTCCTCGCAGGCCACAGCCGGACCGGAGGTGTCGGAGTGCTGCGAAATAATCACGCATCCCTCCCGAATCAGTTCCTGGGCACACTTCTTTTCCAGCAGATAATTTTCCCAGCTGTCCGTATATTTCACGGTCATGACCGCCGAAGGCGTCACTGACCTCACCCCAAGAAAAAATGCCGTGTAACCCGAGATAACCTCCGCATACGGATACGCGCCCACGTAGCCGATTTTTGCCTGTTCCGGGGTAATTTCGCCGTTTTCGATCAGCTCCTGCAATTTCATCCCCGCCACAACGCCGGCGATATACCGGCCCTGATAAATCTCGCCCATAAAAGTATGGTAGTTGCGCAGAACCGGTTCCTCATTGGCGTTGATGCCCGTCGCCTGACAGAACTGAATCTGCGGATATTTTTCCGCGAATTTCTTGGCCGATTCGCTGTAGCCGAAACTTGTGGTGAAAATCAGCTCGCAGCCCGCGTCTACCAATTCCTGCAAAGCGCCGTCCCCCAGGGACTCTGCCACATTAAACTTTGTGATTATTTCCACCTGACCGTCAAACTGCTTTTCAATGGCTTCCTGGGCATGGACAAAATTGTTAGTATATCCCGTAATCGTATCGCCGACATAGATAAAACCGACTTTCAACACCTTACCGGCGTCCGTATCGCGCAGAAGGAAGTGTCCGGCGAAAGCTGCCGCAATCACCAGCGCAGCGGAAAGCAGTGTGATGAGATAGATTTGTATCCGCTCAGTTTTCATCTTTTTTCTCCCCCTGTTTCTCCGCATAAATCCGCTCCACGTCAATCGTTCCGTCTTCAATCAAACCCAGCATAATGTCCACAAGATTCGGGTCAAACTGTGTTCCGCGTCCCTTTTTCATTTCATTGATGACGAAATCAAGGTCCAGCTTTTTACGGTAGACACGGTTGGCGGTCATGGCGTCGAAAGCATCGGCAATGCCGATAATTCTTGCGTTCAGCGGAATGTCCTCTCCCTTCAGGCCGTTTGCATAGCCTCTGCCGTCGTAACGCTCATGGTGATACAGCGCGCCGTCCGCCACATGCTCGATCAGCGTAAAATTCTTTAGTATCGCCGCGCCCCGGATGACATGGGATTTCATGACTGCGTACTCCTCATCCGTCAGCGGCGCTGGTTTGTTCAGCACGCTGTCCGGAATGCCGATCTTGCCGATATCATGAAGCATCGCAATTTTTCGCAGGTTTTCACACTCGTCTTCACTGAACCCCAGCTTTTTCGCAATCAGAACCGAGTATTCTGATACCCGCAGAGAATGCTGGCTGGTCCGCTCGTCCTTCGCATCGACTGCCTGCGCGATGGTCAGAATGGTTTCGTTGCCCATTTGCAGTTGGCGTTTGGCCCATTCCATCTCCATATTGTGCAGACGGATGGTTTTCTGCGCCTGCGTCTTGAAGATCATCCACGTCAGATATGCCACGATCACCATTGTCTCCAGCCCTACGTACAGCCGGAACCACCAGTTGTCATAGATATCCTTTTCCTTGGAGATACGATAAACGTTTTCCGCGATGACGGTACCGGTCCGGCTATCCAGCGCAGCCAGATGGAAGGTGTATTCTCCCGACGGCAGATTCGTATAGACCACGCTGGACAATTCGCTGTGGGGAATCTCCAGATATTCCTTGTCGAATCCCTCCAGATAAACCCGGATATCGGGGTCATTGAGGGAGTAATTGATAACCTCCGGCACGATCTCGATTTTCACCGCATCTTTGGAAACGGAAACCGGCTCTCCCTTTACCATCGTAACTCTCTCGCCGTCCACAATCAGCGCCGACAGCAGCATACGGTAGGAACGGGTGCTGCTGATATACCGGTTGAGATTGATGCTGACGATCCCGGTACTGCCGGGCAGGTACAGATTGTCATTTTCGTCGATGTAGCTCCAGGCGTCCGGCGTCAGATTGACCGGCAAACCGCGTTTGGAATCCAGCAGCTCATATTTCATGGGGGAGGAACCTGCCAGCAGCTCCGCCTTATCCAGTATATATACGCCCGCCGAACTCAGCACAAACAATTCCCCCTGATTGCCTTCAATGACGTTATAATTGTTATAGTGGGAAAAGTTATTCAGATTGCGGATATGTTCCCCGTCTGTCGTATAACAGAGGCCGTTTTCCGTTACAAGAAACAGGCCGCCGCCGGAATCCGGTACGATCCGGCGGATCACATCCGAACTCAATCCGTTCTCCATCGTCAGAAACTCGATGACCGCGCCGTCCTGAAGAACAGCCACCCCGTCGCCGTCGGTTCCGGCAAGGATGCTTCCGTCGGTTTTCTCGTACAGGGAGAGGACAGGGCTGCACAGCCCCTCTGTCTGGCCTGTTGTAGAGGAAATCTGGCCGTTCCGGATAAAGGTAATCCCCAAGTCTCCGGCGGCAGCTATCCCGCCGCTTCTGGTCTCAATGATGGCGCGGAAAGTATCTCCCAGAGTTCCGGAGAGGCTGTCATAATGTTGGATTTCGTTGGACTTCGTTACTTCAAAGATGCCTTTTCCCTCGGTACAGACCCAGAAATTGTCTCGGGAATCCACCAGCAGGCATCTGACATGGACGTTCTTCAGCTCCCGTGTCAGTGTTTCTGCCACCGGCGAAAAGAAGCTGTCGCTGCCGATATGCAGTCCGCTGTCCGTGCCGATATACAGACAGCCGTGCCACTTGACCACCGTGTTGACCTCATGTTCCGAGAGGTCCTCCGCATAAATTTTTGAGAAAACTGACGGACACATGCGCAGCAGTCCCAGCCGGGATGATGCAAACCAGAAATTCCCCTGATAGTCGATGACCATATTGTCAATCGAATTGTTAAAGGACCCAGTTTCGATGGTGCGGATGACCCCTACGGAATCCATATAGCCCACGCCGTTGTCTGCGCAGAGAAACAGGACGTCTTCCTCCGAAAAATTCAGGGAATGAATCTCTGACAGCCCGCCGCAGCTGAGAATCGAATCTCTCTCCAGGCGTCCGTCCGTGATTTGATAGACCTCCACAGTATTGGAAAAGGTTCCCACATATAATCTTCCGGTTTTATCGAAGGCGCAGCAGGAATACGGAGCGTTTTCCGGCGTTTTTTGTGCGGTTACCTCGGCGCCTTGCACCAGATAGAGAACGCCATCCTCTGTGACCGCCGCCACGGTTCCGTTTTGGTTTGCGTCGGCGCTGACCGCATATACAATCTCCGGAATCGTGTCGCAGACAGACAGGCCGACAGACAGGTCGATGACAACCATACAATCCTCTGTGCCCACATAATAAAAACCGTCAGTATTTTCGGTGATGCAGTGGACGGAATCGGACGGCAGGCCGTTTGCGCGGTTCACGACGTTGGATACCTCCTGGCCGATGCAGATGGACAGGCCGTTTTCATCGGTACCGATCCAAAGCCGTCCGGCCTCGTCCGTAAAAAGACAGTTGACTGTCTTGACGGATTCAAATTGATTCATCCATTGGAAAGCATTTCCGCTGTAGCGGTACAGGCCGCCGGCCGTTCCGATCCATAAAATACCATCCTTTGTCTGCACGACATCGTTAGCCATACCGCCCAGCAGACCGTCCTTTCCATCATAGACTGTCTGGACATAGCCGTGGAAATCGTAGCTGAGCGTATTCCGTCTGTCAGAGGACTCTGCGGCCTGCGCGGAAGAGACTGGCAGAAGAAAGCCGGAAAATTGCAGCGCGATCAGCAGACAGGACAACAGCGCTTTTTTGCTGTTTGTTTTCTTTTTTCCGCCCTGTTTATACACCCAGAAAATCTTACGCGTCAAAACCAGCAGCAGCATGGTAGCAATCTTATCCAAAAAATCCAGATAAAATTCCCCGGCAATATGGCTGATGATATTGTTGATTCCCAGCTCCCGCATCACCCAAATCACGCCGTCGCCCCACACATTGCTGGTAGAGCCTTCTGCCAGCAGATAGTTCAGCGGGGTGGAGATGACGGCAGATAGAACTGCCACCAAAAATGCGGTGGTCATGATGCCGAAATTGGTTTTTAAGAATCCCTTTCGTGCGATGACACCTACCGCAATGCCGACAGCAATATTGGTCAGGCCATAATAAATGGCTGTCGGGTTGCGCATACTGTACAGAATATTCACCGTTGCGCCCACCACCGCACCGCACGCCGGTCCGAACACGTATGCTGTGAAAACCGTACCGATGGAATCGAGCCAGAGAGGAAGCGTCAGAAGATCCGACAGCAGTTTCCCAATATAATTTAGTAAAATACAGCCGATAATAAACAGTGCGATCTTGTAGTTCTTTTTTTCCCTCATAACATCCCCCTTTTATTTCCGTGCCTCTGCGCCGGAAACAGATGCAAATCAGTGCCAAGTACACGGATTTTCTATCAGTATATCAGTTTTTTTGCGGATGTGCAAGAAAAATCTGCCTGCGGGTTGTCGGGTGAGAACCGAAATATTAGTTTTAGGTCCCAATGGAGACAGCAGAAGCGGCCAAAAATCGTCAAAAAAACGGCTGCCAGCTCTGCTAAAAGAGCCGGACAGCCATAAAAGTATGAAAAAATGCAAATTACTGAAAAAAGTCCTTATGCGCCGAACACTTCCGCAGCACGCCGCATATTTTCCACAGCCGAAACGCCGAACGGACACCGTGTCTCACAAGCGCCGCAGGCGATACACTCCCCTGCTTGATGGGGCAGCGCGGCATATTGCTCCCGAACGTTTTCTGGAATTTCGCCCTGTGCTGTTACGAGATTCAGGAACTTTGTGACCGACGCCACCTCAATTCCCTGCGGACAGGGCGCGCAGTGGCCGCAATACATGCAATGCCCTTTCCAGCTGATCTTCGGCAGCGCGGCGAACGCGTCCGCATAATCTTTCTCACTTTCCGGCGCGTCCTCATAGGCAATGCTTTTTTTCAGGTCCTCTGCCGACCGTGCGCCGCACATCACGCACGCCACCCCCGGACGGGTCAGCGCATAGTGCAGGCATTGCCAGGCGGTCAGGGCCTTTCCTGCCGGAGACAGTTCCTCGCTCAAC